>NZ_JALIHH010000069.1:0-56335 GCF_022869435.1 Aeromonas sp. LsrichE-8G | reverse complement strand
TACCATAAAAATGTGCTACGACGTACAAATAAACACCACGAACAGACATTTACAAATACTACTCAACAGTTAACCACCTGATACATTATCACCACAAAATTTTCTTTTATAGATAAGAACGACAGAAATAACACAGCAATAGAATGCATCATTAGAAATGCGACTAAGTTAACTATTGATAACAGCATTGACCACAGCAAAAATTTAGAGGGTTGCAATTAATATCTTTAAATAAAAACAAGCCAATATAGATAATAAAAAACCACCCGCATAATGGGTGGTTTTTTCATTATATTCGGACGAACCCGAGAGATTTAACCCACAACACCAATCACTCCAACGGCGGCGTGCGCGGCGGCACCTGGCGCTTGCTGCCGGTGGACTCGAAGGCCGAGGCGACGCGCAGCAGGTTGTTGTCGTCATAGGCGCGACCGGCGAAGGTCAGGCCCACCGGCATACCGATATCGGTCATGACGCCCATGGGGACGGTGACGGTCGGCACGCCGAGGTGGCGAATAGCGAGGTTGCCGTTGGCAACCCAGATGCCGTTGCTCCAGGCGATATCGGCGGAGGCCGGATTCACGTCCGCGTCAGCCGGGGCGACGTCGGCGACGGTCGGGAACAGCACGGCGTCGAGCTTGAGCCCGTCCATCCACTCTTCCAGATCCAGCTTGCGGGTCTTCTCCAGACCACGCAGGCCGTCCGGCACAGAGGCAATCTCGTCGAAACGCTTGAGACCGCGCTTGGCCATCTTGACGTACTCGTCCATGCCCGCCGCCAGATCGCCCTCGCGGTTCGGCAGGGTGCCCGGATCGTGGGGGAAGATCTTCGGCCCATCGACATCTTCAAGTTTGTTCAACTTGGGATCGCCGTTGGCGCGCAGGAAGTCGTCAAATGCCCAGCCGGAGAGCTCCCACAGCTCGTCATTGAGAAACTCCGGGCTCACGATGCCGCGATTGAACACGGTCGGCGCGCCGGGTCTGTCCCCTTCGCAGTTGGAGACCAGCGGGAAGTCCACTTCGATGACTTCTGCGCCCGCGGCTTCCAGCGCCTTGCGCGCCTCTTCCCAGAGGGCAATCACGGAGTCGCGGGTATGGATACGCTGACCGGTCGGGCCGCCGATGCCGGGGTGCTCGCTGGTGCCGGCCAGTTCATCCTTGTTGATAAACATGCGTGGCACGCCGAGGCGCTTGCCCTTGAGGGCATCGGGCTTGGCAGCCAGCTCCAGATAGGAAGCCGGACGCACTTCGGAGGCCTTGGGCAGTTGCACCCAGGGCTGCATGCGCCACAGATCACCGCGAGTGTCGGCATCGTCGGCGACCACCACATCCAGCACTTCCAGCAAATCATTCATGGTGCGGGCATAGGGCACGACGACGTCCATGGTCGGGGTCAGCGGCCAGTTGCCACGCACCGAAATCACGCCACGGGATGGGGTGTAGGCACACAGGCCGTTGTTGGAGGCAGGACCCCGGCCGCTCGACCAGGTCTCTTCCGCCAGACCAAAGGCAGCGAAACTGGCGGCGGTGGCAGTACCGGCACCGTTGGAGGAGCCGGAGGCAAAGGGCGCGGTCAGGTAGTCCGCGTTGTAGGGGCTCTCGGCACGGCCATAGACGCCGCGCTGCATGCCGCCATTGGCCATCGGCGGCATATTGGTTTTGCCAAGGCAGATGGCACCGGCGGCGCGCAGCCGTTCCACGGTAAAGGCATCGCGCTGGGCCACCAGATCCTTGAAGGCCGGGCTGCCGGAGGCGGCGGTCAGCCCCTTGACCAGATAGCTGTCTTTGGCGGTGTAGGGGATGCCGTCGAGCGGGCTCAGGGTCTCGCCACGGGCGCGGCGGGCATCGGAAGCCTCGGCTTCTTTCAGCGCATCGGGATTGGCGACCACCACGGCGTTGAGTTTGGTGGCAGTCTCGGGGCCGTTGTAGGCCTCGATACGGGCCAGATAGGCCTTGACCAGTTCGACTGCTGTGGTGCGGCCTGATTCGAGCGCGGCACGCAGCTCGGCAATGGAAACCTCGGTCACTTCGATCATGGGGATCTCCTGTAAAAGGGTGACTGTTTGTCATGATGATCGCCGCATCAGCGCCTGCGACCATCACACCATCAAGAGAGAAAACCCCACGGCGTGGGGTTTTGAATTTCTACATTCTTCGACCAGTTTACTGACCTGAAGGGATCTGCTGGGTAATACAGTGGATATTGCCACCGCCCAGCAGGATCTCGCGAGCCGGTACGCCGATCACGGTGTGCTCCGGGAAGATCTCTTCCAGAATGCGCTGGGCTTCGCCATCGGTGGCGGCATCCAGCAGCGGGTAGACGATGCGATCGTTGGTGATCAGGAAGTTCACATAGGAACCGGCCAGACGGCCTTCTGCCTCGCGCGGCACACCGCTGCCGCTCTCGACACCGGCAGACTCCTCTTCGGTGCAGAACAGCGGGCCCGGCTGGGGCAGCTTCCACACTTTCAGCTTGCGACCCTTGGCATCCACCGCCGCTTCCAGCACCTTGAGGGCGGCCACGGAGCGGGCGTACTGGGGATCGTTCTGGTCATCAGTCCAGTGCAGCGCCACTTCACCCGGACGCACGAAGCAGCACATGTTGTCGATGTGGCCGTCGGTTTCGTCCATATAGACGCCTTCGTCCAGCCAGATAAAGCGGGTGACGCCCAGATAGTCGCGCAGGTGAGCTTCGATCTGCGCTTTGGTCAGGTGCGGGTTGCGGTTTTCGTTGAGCAGGCACTCGGCGGTGGTCAGGCAGGTGCCTTCGCCATCAACGTGGATGGAGCCCCCTTCCAGAATCAGCGGCGCATCGTAGCGAGCCATGCCGTGTTGGGTCAGCATCTGGGCTGCCACTTCCTCATCCTGATTCCACGGGTAGTAGAGACCGCCCTTGTGACCGCCCCAGGCGTTGAAGCCCCAATCCACCCCACGGCACTCGCCGGCCGCGTTGGTGACGATGGTCGGGCCGGTATCGCGAGCCCAGCAGTCATCGCTGTTCATCTCGACCAGAGTGACGTGAGCGGGCATGATGGCGCGGGCCTGCTCCATAAACTGGGCCGGTACCCCCATAAAGACCGGGGTGGCGCCACCGATGGCATCCGCCACCTTGGCGAAGGTCTCTTGCGCGAAGCGACCGGCTACGCGCCAGTTGTCCGGGCGAAACGGCCAGATCATCCAGACGGCCTGCTGGTGCGCCCACTCGGCGGGCATGGTGAAGCCGTCGGCGGCCGGCGTGGAGTTAATGGTCTTGATGCTCATCGCAAGGCTCCTTGCATGGATTGAGGCCCCCGTTTACGCCAGATGCGGCGCGGGAACCCGGAAAAATAAGAGTGGGTCGCAGATTAAGACGTTGCGCCCCCATCCATCAAATGAATAGGATGGATTGTCCCATAAACACGGCGAATAATCCCCCCATGAAACTGCACCAGCTCGACCTCAATCTGCTGCTCGCGTTTGACGCCCTGATGACGCAGGGCAGCGTCACCCGCGCCGCCGAAGCGCTCTTTATCAGCCAGCCAGCCATGAGCCACTCCCTTAACCGGCTGCGCACCTTTCTCGGCGACCCGCTTTTGGTACGCACCCCGCAGGGGATGCTGCCGACCCCGCGTGCCCAGCGGCTGCATCTCGGGGTGCAGCAGGCGCTGCGGCTGCTGGAGCAGCAGCTCACCGAGGAAGAAGAGTTCGAGCCGAGCCAGTCGAAGCGGCGCTTCGTGCTCTGCACCACAGATTACGTGGAGTGCGTGCTGATCCCGCCCCTTATCCAGCGCCTCAGGAAGCTGGCCCCCGGCGTCACCATCGAAATCCGCATCCTGCGCGATACCCTGCCCGAAGCCGAGCTGGCGAGCGGCGAAATCGACCTGGTGCTGGGGTTTGACGAGTACATGCAGGTACCGGGGTATCTGGGCAAGGAGACCTGGCTCACCGAACCCCTGGCCGGGCTGGTGCGCGCCACCCTGGAGCTGGAGGAGGAGCGCATCACCCTCGACCAGCTAATCGAGATGCCCCATGTGTTCCACTCGCCGCTCGGCACCTCGGAGGCGAGCCTCGACCGCTATTTGCAGAGCCTGGGCCATAGCCGCACCATCTCGGTCAACAGCCAGAGCTATATGTCCGCCGCCGCCATCGTGAGCCAGAGCGACCACCTCTTGGTACTGCCCAGCATGGTGGCCGAGCTGCTCGCCAGCCACTGGCCGCTGAAAAGCCTGCCCCTGCCCGACGACGTGCCGGACTATCACCTCAACTGCGTCTGGCACCCGGTCCACGCCCAGCAACCGGCGTTGATCTGGTTGAAGGCATTGATGAAGGACCTGGTGAATTCGGGCTAAGCGGCAGCGGCTGGCATACCAAAGCAGCATGCGCAGCAGCCGGCCCAGGTGTGGCTCAAGCATCTGATGAAAGAGCTGGTGACTCCTGAATAACCCGACGGCGTGTGACTCCCCTCCCTCATCCCCAACCCTTCTCCCGCAAGGGGAGAAGGGAGCGGATCTGCGCCACTGGCAGCATCGCAAACAACCTGTCTGCTAGGGCGGAATACATCCCACCAGCACATCGACCTATCGATTCATCAGTTCAATGTCACACCACACCACGATGGCCCCGAGATGACCAACAAAATGACAACTGTCACTCGATCTGTCCCCTCTCCCTCTGGGAGAGGGTCAGGGTGAGGGGACGCCACCCACTCAGTCACCAGACCGGGGAATGGCTATATCTAATAGGGTCAAACAGCTCTGGATAGGCACCATGAGAACCCATCCATTTGCCAGGCGCATGAGGCGAGAAGCCACCCTTGCCGAACAGAAGCTGTGGCTGCAATTGCGCGACCGCCGTCTGGCCGGGGTGAAATTCCGTCGCCAGATGCCCATCGGGCCCTACATTGTCGATTTCATCTCTCTTGAGCAGAGGTTGATCATCGAGGTCGATGGATCGCAGCACAACGAACCGGCAGGGCGGCAACATGATGGCGCAAGAACGGCCTACCTCAATCAGCAGGGCTTTCGGGTGATCAGGGTGTGGAATAACGATGTGTTGAGTCGGATGGAGGCCTTACTGGCCCATATTTGGCTCTCATTGCGCTGAGCAGAGCCCTCCCCTTATCCCCAGCCCTTCTCCCATTCTTTTGTAGATGAGCGGGAGAAGGGAGCAAACAACCCGGCGGCGTGTGGCATCCCCAGCAACAACCATGACTCCCGCAAGGGGAGAAGGGAGCAAACAACCCGGCGGCGTGTGGCATCCCCAGCAACAACAAAGGCTCCCGCGGGAGCCTTTGTTGTTTACATCTTCGCCATCACGCCCGCAGGGCGCTCATCATCCGGGCGACGACACCGGCCAGCAGAGGGCGGTCTGGGTGGCACTGGGCGAAGGTGACCAGTCCCTGGATATGGACCTGCAAGAAGGCGGTCAGGGTGGGGATGTCCCCCTCTTTTGCCAGCTCTCCCTGCGCCTTTGCCAGGGCCAGCTGCCCGGCCAGATCCTGTTCCAGCTCGCCGTAGATGGCCTTGAAGCGAAGGTGCAGCTCCTCGTCCTGCTCCGCCAGCTCCATCAGGGTGCGGGTCAGCAGGCAGGAGCCCTGCAGGGCATCGTCCACCACCTGCTCGAGGAAGGCGTGCAGCCCCGCCAGCGGGCTGGGCTGTGCCAGGCAGCGACGGCGCAGGGCTCCCTTCTCTGCCACATAGTGATCGACCGCCGCCAGCAGCAGGCCGCGTTTGTTGCCAAAGGCGGCATAGAGGCTGCCCGGGTGCAGGCCGGTTGCGGCCACCAGCTCCTGCATGGTGGTCTTGGCATAGCCTTTGGCGCGAAAGGCTTCCATGGCGTTTCGCAAGACGGCATCCCGATCGTATTCGGCGCTGCGCATGGGGTCTCCGGTGGCAAGGTCCCGCGGGACGGAAAAAACAGGGCGGCAAGTTTACCCCAGCCTCCCCCGTCAATCCATGTTGAATGCTTGCTCAAAAAATACTTGCACGCAAACCAAAAAACGTCTTGAATGCCCGTTCAAGAATCACTCCCTCAGGACAGACGATCATGAATACCCTGTTTCAGCCCTATCGCCTCAACGACACCCTCACCCTCGCGAACCGTTTCATGATGGCCCCCCTCACCCGCTGCATGGCGGGCCCGGGTCTGGTGCCCACCGAACAGATGGCCGCCTACTACGGCCGCCGCGCCGACATCGGCCTCATCATCTCCGAAGCCACCATCATCCGTCCGGACGGTCAGGGCTACCCCAATACCCCGGGGCTCTACAGCGCCGAGCAGATCGCCGGCTGGAAGAAAGTGACCGGCGCCGTGCATGCCAACGGCGGCAAGATCTTCGCCCAGCTGTGGCACGTGGGTCGTCTCTCCCACCCCTTCTTCCACCACGCCGAAGTGCTGGCCCCCTCTGCCGTCGCCCATGAGGGCACGGTGCCGCGCATGCGCGAACTGGTCTATCAGGTGCCGCGCGCCCTGACCGAAAGCGAAATCGCCCAGCTGGTTGAGGATTACGCCCAGGCCGCCGCCAACGCCATCGAAGCGGGCTTTGACGGGGTGGAGATCCACGGTGCCAACGGCTACCTCATCGATCAGTTCCTGCACCACGCCAGCAACCTGCGCACCGATAACTACGGCGGCAGCCCCGAGAACATGAGCCGCTTCGCACTGGAGGTGATGGATGCCATCAATGCCCGCATCGGCGGGGATCGGGTGGGCCTGCGCCTCTCCCCCGGTGCCTATGTGCACCTGGAGGGGGATGCCCGGGATCGCGCCGTGTTCGACCACCTGCTGGCCGAGCTGAACCAGCGCACTCTGGCCTATCTGCACCTGGGTATCTTCGATGACAGCCTCACCTTCGACTACCTGGACGGCCGCGCCTCCGACTACCTGCGTGCCCGCTACGACGGCCACCTGGTGGGGGTGGGCAACTACAGCGCCGAGACCGCGCTAGAGGCCATCGAGGCAGACCGCTTCGACCTCGTCGCCATCGGTCGCCCCCTCATCGCCAACCCGGACTACCTCGCCAAGGTGAAACAGGGCGACGCCCTGGTGCCCTATGCCGACACCATGCTGGCCGAGCTGGTCTAACCCTCGCCGGCGCCTTGCCTGACCAAGGATGGGATCCGCGCCCCCGCGCGGGTTTCCAATGTTTGGGCCCTCTCCCGGGCCCTTTTTTCTGCCTGTCTTTCGCCCTTTTTCACGTAAATGGTTGTCATCAACAACCAAAAGATGGTATTGGTTGCGCATAACAACCAAATGCCACCACAAGGAGAAAACCCCATGGATCCCCGCCCCCTGCGCGCCCTGTCGAGGGAACTGGTACGCGAACTCGGCATGCTCTCCCAGCAGTGCGGCTCGCTGGCCCTGAGCCCCCTGGAGGCCCACCTGCTCATCGAGCTGGAGAACGGTCCCGCCACCAACCAGCAGCTTGCCGAGCGCCTTCGCATCGACAAATCCAACGCCAGCCGCCCCCTGGCCCGCCTCGCCGAGCGGGAGCTGATCGCCTGGCAACCCCACCCCTCTGACGGGCGCAGCAAGGAGGCGAGCCTCACCGAGCTGGGCAAGGCACAGCTTGAGGAGCTGCACCGGCAGATGGACGAGACCATGGCGGGGGCCCTGGCCCAACTCTCCCCCGCCGAGTGCGAGCA
Source organism: Aeromonas sp. LsrichE-8G (assembly GCF_022869435.1). Lineage (NCBI taxonomy): Bacteria > Pseudomonadati > Pseudomonadota > Gammaproteobacteria > Aeromonadales > Aeromonadaceae > Aeromonas > Aeromonas sp. LsrichE-8G. Next base: position 48,714 of record NZ_JALIHH010000069.1, on the reverse strand, counting down.
GATCTGGGAGGGCATGCGGCTCTATCGCAGCGCCCTCTCCCGCGCCCGCCGCCAGCAGGGCTTCGTCATCCGCCCCATCACCCCGGCCGACAATCCCCGGATCGCCGCCGTGGTGCGCGCCGTCTCCGCCGAATACGGCCTCACCGCCGACAAGGGGTACGGGGTGGCGGATCCCAACCTCGATTTTCTCCACGAGACCTATCAGGGGGAACGCAGCCGCTACTGGGTGATTGAGGGACCAGACGGCACCATTCTTGGCGGGGGCGGCATAGCGCCGCTGGCGGGGGCACCGGATGTGTGCGAGCTGCAGAAGATGTACTTCCTGCCCGCCCTGCGGGGGCTGGGCCTGGGACGGCGGCTGGTCTTGCAGGCGCTGGCCGAGGCTCGCGCCCTGGGTTACCAGCGCTGCTATCTGGAGACCACCGCCGTGCTGCGGGAAGCCACCGCCCTCTATGAATCCCTGGGCTTCGAACACCTGCCGGGGCCCCTTGGCTGCACGGGCCACGACGCCTGCGAGATCTGCATGGTGCTGGCGCTCGACTAGCTCAAACAACAACAAGGGGCCCATGGCCCCTTGTTGTTTCATCTGTCGCCCCCTGATCAGCCAGCGCGCTGCTCCAGGGTACCAGCAGGCCGGGAAAGCGGCCGCTTGGCCCAGACCCCGGCCAGCAGCGAGCCGGACAGGTTGTGCCAGACCGAGAAGAGGGTACCAGCCATGGCCGAGGCGGGAGTGAAGAACTTCATGGCCAGCGCCGTGGCGAGGCCAGAATTCTGCAACCCCACTTCGAAGGCCACGGTGCGGCAGATCCGCTCCTCAAAGCCCAGCCAGCGACTGACCCAGTAGCCCGCCGCAATGCCGATGCCGTTGTGCAGGATCACCGCCAGCGCCACGATGGGGCCGATGCTGGCGAACTGCCCTGCGTTGAGGGCGACCACGATGGCGATGATCATGACGATGGCGGCCATGGAGACGAGCGGCAGCACGGGCTCGATACGTGCCGTCAGGGAGTGGAGGAAGACATTGGCAACCACCCCGAACACCACGGGGATCAGCACTATCTTCACCAGGCTCAGCAGCATGTCCAGCACCGGCACGTCGACGCTCTTGCCAGCCAGCAGCTGCACCAGCAGGGGGGTGACGAAGACCCCGAGCAGGGTGGAGAGAGCTGTCATGGTGATGGAGAGAGCCACATCGCCCTTGGCCAGATAGCACATCACGTTGGAAGAGGTGCCACCGGCGACGCTGCCCACCAGCACCATGCCCACGGTCAACTCGGCATCAAAGCCCAGCAACAGGCTGACCAGCAGAGCGGCCAGCGGCATCACGCTGAACTGCAATACCAGCCCGAGGCCGATGGCCTTCTTGTTGCGCACCACGTCGAGGAAGTTCTGGGGTTTGAGGGTCAGCCCCATGGCCAGCATGATGATGGTCAGCAGCGGCACTATCTGGCCCTTGAGGCCGACGAAGGGCTCGGGCTGCCAGTAGGCCAGCAGGGAAAACAGCAGGGCCCAAAGCGGGAAGAGGTGGGTGATGCGTCCAAGCATGGTGTACTCCTTGTTATTGTCCAGACGCGGGCAGACCAGGGGATGCCCGCAGGGAACTTTCTCTTATACCAGCTTTGTCGCCGGCAGGCCCGTGTCGCGGCGCTCAGGAAGGGAAATAGAACCAGGCGGTCTGGATAAGACCCTCCTTCACCTCGAACACCGCCACGCTCTCGATGGGCTCGGGGGAGAGGCCGTGGATCAGCTCGTGATCAAACACCTTGTTGCCCAAGACGGTGCGTGACAGCAGCTCGGCCTTGAGCAGCGGGTTGTTGAATCTGTGCTGCGCATAGAAGGTTCGCAGCGCTCCCTTGCCGACTGTGCTCGGCGTCTCGGTCGGCATGCGATAGCCTTTGAAAACCGGGGCAAAGCAGGCCACGAAGGCGTCGAGATCGTGGGCATTGTAGGCGGCAAACTGCGCCTCTACGGGTTGGGTGACGGACATGTCTCTCTCCATGAGTGAAATTTAAATCACTTATCCTTTGTTTTTATTCACTCATCAAGCCCCGGATGGGGATCTACGCCCCTTCCAATGACACGCCCCATAACAAAAAACCCCGCCGAAGCGGGGTCTCTCTGGTCATCAGCCACCCGCTGGGTGCGGGCGGGGTGATCAGTGTTCGCGGGTCTGGCGGAAGTGAACGTCCGGGTGACGCTCCTGTGCCAGGCGCAGGTTGACCATGGTCGGCGCGATGTAGGTGAGGTTGTCACCGCCATCGAGGGCCAGGTTGACCTCGTTCTTGCGCTTGAACTCCTCGAACTTCTTGACGTCGGTCCCTTCCACCCAGCGGGCGGTGGCGACGTTGACCGCCTCGTAGATGGCCTCGACGTTGTACTCGCTCTTGAGGCGCGAGACCACCACGTCGAACTGCAGCACACCGACCGCACCGACGATGAGGTCGTTGCTGATGAGCGGACGGAACACCTGCACCGCCCCCTCTTCGGAGAGCTGCACCAGCCCCTTGAGCAGCTGCTTCTGCTTGAGGGGGTCACGCAGGCGGATGCGGCGGAACAGTTCCGGCGCGAAGTTCGGGATGCCGGTGAACTTGAGATCTTCACCCTGGGTGAAGGTATCGCCGATCTGGATGGTGCCGTGGTTGTGCAGACCGATGATGTCGCCGGCACATGCCTCGACCGCCTGTTCACGGTCACCGGCCATGAAGGTGACGGCGTCGGAGATGTTCACGTCCTTGCCGATGCGCACGTGGCGCATCTTCATGCCCTTGCTGTAAGTACCTGACACGATACGCATAAAGGCGATACGGTCGCGGTGTTTCGGGTCCATGTTCGCCTGGATCTTGAACACGAAACCGGAGAACTTCTCCTCGGTCGCCACCACTTCGCGGCTCTCGGCCTTGCGCGGCATGGGGGCTGGCGCCCAGTCGGTCAGGCCATCCAGCATGTGGTCGACACCGAAGTTGCCGAGGGCGGTCCCGAAGAAGACCGGGGTCATCTCGCCGGCGATGAAGGCATCGTGATCGAACTCGGGAGAGGCGCCCTGCACCAGCTCCAGCTCGCCACGCAGCTGGGCAGCCAGATCTTCGCCGATGGCGGCATCCAGCTCGGGGTTGTTCAACCCCTTGACCACCCGCTTCTCCTGGATGGTGTGGCCCTGACCACTCTGATACAGGTAGGTCTCGTCCTTGTAGAGGTGATAGACCCCCTTGAAGGATTTGCCACAGCCGATGGGCCAGGTGATGGGGGCGCACATGATGTTGAGCTCGCGCTCCACCTCGTCCATGACCTCCATCGGGTCGCGCACTTCGCGGTCCAGCTTGTTCATGAAGGTGAGGATGGGGGTATCCCGCAGACGGGTCACTTCCATCAGCTTGCGGGTCCGGTCTTCAACACCCTTGGCGGCGTCGATGACCATCAGGCAGCAGTCGACCGCCGTGAGGGTACGGTAGGTATCTTCGGAGAAGTCCTCGTGACCCGGGGTGTCGAGCAGGTTGACCAGGCAGTCGGCGTAGGGGAACTGCATCACGGAGGTGGTGATGGAGATACCGCGCTGCTTCTCCATCTCCATCCAGTCGGATTTGGCGTGCTGGCCCGAGCCACGGCCCTTGACGGTACCGGCGCGCTGAATGGCCTGTCCGAACAGCAGGACCTTTTCGGTGATGGTGGTTTTACCCGCATCCGGGTGCGAGATGATCGCAAAAGTGCGTCTCTTGGAGACTTCACTCAGAAATTCAGCTGACATAATTCGACGTTCTTCTATTGAGCGGCGGCCTGGAGCCACCGTGGGAAAAATGCGGGACAGCACCTTGGAATCAGGGCGCCCATGCAGACAACGACACCACGCGGGCGGGTCAGTGACCGCCGGTGGAGACAGGAGAAGCGCGTTGCATTACATGGGTCTGGCCCCGGATCAAAGCAAAATTGCGCGGCATTATACCCGCGCGAGTGAAAAATACCCAGCCCGCTATCACGGGGGCCCGGGGTCGGCCTCACCGGGCCGTCATCACCCGGTTGCGCCCCGCCAGCTTGGCCTCGTACATGGCCTCGTCGGCCCGGCGCGCCAGCTCGCCCAGGTTGTCATCCTCGGGTTTGTACTGGGCACAGCCGATGCTGATGCGAATGGGGTGATCCGCAGGCACCCCCTCAATCTCGAGACGGGCGACAGCCTAGCGGATCCGCTCCGCCACCTCGACGGCCTCGTTCAGGAGGGTATCCGGCAGCAGCACCAGAAACTCCTCACCGCCGTTGCGCCCCACCCTGTCGAGGCTGCGCAACTGCTCCTCGATGCACTGGGCCACGGCGGTGAGCACCCTGTCACCCACGTGGTGGCCCAGCTGGTCGTTCACCTTCTTGAAGTGATCCACATCCAGCAGCAGCACGCACAGGGGGTTGCCCTCCTCCCGCGCCTGGGTGAACCATTTGCGCCCCTTGGCCTGGATCTGGCGCCGGTTGTGGATGCCGGTCAGTTCGTCCGTCATGGCGAGACGCTGCATCTTGCGGGTGCGCCCGCGCTGGTGCACCACCAGGGTACCCATCACCACCAGCAGCAGGGCCACCACCAGGTATTGCCAGTAGCGCCGCTCCTGCAACTGCTTGAGTTTCTCCGCCTGCAACTGCTGCTGGGACCTGAGGGTCTGGTTTTCCAGCTCCTTGCGGGCGAGATCGAACTCGAAACGCATCTGCAAGGAGCGCTGTTCCCGCAATCTGAGCTCGAGGGCCTGGCGGGTCTCGACATAGGTCTTGAGGCTGGTGAGGGCCGACTGGATATGCCCCTGACGCTCCAGCACCCGGGCCCGTGTCTCATGCACCCGGGCGAGGAAGCGCAGGTTATGCACCCGGGTAAAGATAGGCTCGGCCTCGTCCAGGTGCCGCAGCGCCTCGCCGGGTCGGTTCAGGGCCTCGAGGACCTCGGCCATGACGAGGTGCCAGTGGCCCAGGGTGACGCTGTCCGCCCCCTCCCCCTGATGAAGGGAGGCTGCCGCCTGATCGAGCTTGATCATGGCCTGGTCCGGCTTGCCCTGTTTCTGCAGGATGGTGGCCAGCTCGATCCGGCTCCAGGCCAGTACTCCTTCCTGCTTTGACCCCAGATAGTAACGCTCCGCTTCGGCCATCAGGGGCAGCGCCTTGTCGTACTCTTCGGTGTCGATGTAGAGGAGCCCCTGCTGGCTGTGAATGTCCACCAGGTGCTCCTCGTCCCCGAGCTGCCGGTAGTCGTGTTCCAGCTCGTTGAAGTAGCTCTCGGCCCGCTCATAGAGCCCCATCCTGCGATAGGCATTGGCAATATTGGCGAGCCCCTCGCGCCCCTTGGCCTCCAGCCCGAGCGCCTCGTAGCGCTGGTGGGCATCGATGAGATCCATCAGCCCCTCCGCCAGCTCCCCCTGGTAGGAGTACATCTCCCCCCGCAGACTCAGGATGTCGGCACGCTGGCGCTCATCCCCGAGCCGGCGAACCAGGGTCAGGGCGGCGTCGTAATCCTCCCCGGCCCCGGCCATGTTGCCGAGCAGTTGCTGGTGATACCCGCGGCAGGCGAGCAACCCTACCTCGGTGACCCTGTCCTTGCGGGCACGGGCCTGCGCCAGCTCCTGCTCCTGCTCGGCAAACGCCACCGCGCGGCGAAACTCCTCGTCCCGTTCACCCCGCAGGGCCCAGCACTGCAGCCGGGCAAGGCGGCCCTGCACCTCGGGCGGATAGTGTGCCTATCCGGCAGTCAGGGCGGCGACGCGCTCGCGAAACACCTGCACCGGCATCGTCGACTCTTCCAGTCGCTGCAACGCCAGTTGCAACTCGTCCCCAGCCAGTGGCGTCGCCTGGGCCAGGGCAACCCCCAGCAACAGACCACCTCCCATCAGGATCTTCATGCGGACATTTTCTCCTCTTCACTGGCCGGACGCCGCGCTCACCGCTGTCATCATATCCCCACAGACTCTGGGCGCACAGCCGCCAGAGGGTGAGAAAACTCCTCATATCGAACAAGAGCCTCCCCTATCCCCTTCTTTACAGAAGGAGAGAGTGCATCGACTATATATGCTTTCGAACAGGGGAAGGGATGAGGAATGACCTACGAGGAGCTGAGGGAGGCTTACGACAGGTTGTTGCTGGAGAACGAGCGTCTCAAACGCATCGCGGATGACGCGCGGGAGAAGCTGGACGCAGCCATGGATGGCACCGGCCTGTGCATCTGGCAGAACCATGTGCCCACCGGCAAACTCATCATCTTCAACCGGCGCTGGGGCTCCATGCTCGGTTACCAGCCCAAGGAGCTGTCGGCCCACTTCGACGTCTGGCGCGCCCACCTGCACCCGGAGGACAGGGAGCAGGTGCTGCAGGCCTTCTTCGATCATTTGGAGGGCAAGAGCCCGTTTTATCAGGCGATGCACCGCATGATCGCCAAGGATGGCAAGACCACTTGGGTGCTGGACCGGGGCCGGGTGGTGGAGCGGGATGATCAGGGCAACCCCGTCCGGGTGATGGGCACCCACATCGACATCACCCACGAGAAGGAGTACGAGCAGCAGCTCGCCCAGCTTGCCCACCGGGATCCCCTCACCGGCCTGTTCAACCGCACCGCGCTGCACCGCCACTTTCCCGGGGAGTACCAGGCCATCTGTTTCATCGATCTCGATGACTTCAAGCTGGTGAACGACAACCTGGGCCACCGGGCAGGTGACGAACTGCTGGTCTCCCTTGCCCAGCGCCTTCGCCACTGCTGCGGCGAGGAGGTACGGCTGGGACGCATCGGCGGGGACGAGTTCGTGCTGCTGCTGCCCTGGGCGTGCGACGATCCCCGCACCAGCCACCTCGCCCGCCAGTGCATCGATGCCATCGCCACCCCCTTCGAGCTGCCCAACGGGGACGCCTCGGTGGGACTGAGCATGGGGATTGCGGCCATCCGGCCCCAGGACGATTTCGGCGCAGCACTGGCCCGGGCGGATCAGGCCATGTACAGGGTCAAGCGCAGCGGCAAGCGGGGTTTTTACATTGCCCAGCCAAGCGGTCAGCCGCTGCTGGATCAGGAGCAGGTCAACGAACGGGGCCTCTACCACAGGCCCACGCTCTGAGCCTGAGCGCCCTCAATGGCGCTGCCAGCGCCGCAGCAGGCGTCCACGCAGGCCGCAATCGAGCAGCCAGCTGTTGTCGAACACCCGCAAAATGGCCGCCTTGGCGTGACGGGACATGGCGACCGCATGGAAGCGTGTCTGCTGCGCCCGTCGCCGGTTCATCCGCTCGAGCAGGGCGTGGGGCAGGTTCTGGGCGATGAAGTCGGAGATCACCAGCACGTCGGCCTTGGCAAAGGCGGGTTGTTCAAGCTGGGTCAGGGCCTGCTCCAGGCAGGGCACCAGATCGGTCCCCCCGTGAAAACTCATGGAGAGAAAGCGCTCCGCCTTCTCAAGCCCGGTGTCGGCGGTGATCTCCAGGGTCGCCACCTCGGTGGAGAAGAGCATCAGATAGCAGCCCCGCTTCTCCTCCATCGCCCCTTTGAGCAGGGCGAGAAACAGCGCCTTGGCACACTCCTCCGGATAGCCCCCCATGGAACCTGACGTATCGACGCAGACGATGAAAGGGCCACGCGGCTGCACCTCCTGCCCTCCCTGCTCGGGGGAGCGCAGCATCAGACGCTGGCGCGGCAGGGTGCCCCGCGACTGGTAGCTCAGCAGGCGCCGCTCCAGATAACGGCGATAGAACTCCAGCTCCAGCTCCGGCAGCGCCAGCATCACCGCCTCGCTCGGCAGGAGGCGCATCAGATCGCTGGCCGGGTGCACCCCCACCAGATCGTCGGGCACATCGTCACTTTGCACCTCCTCCAGCTCGTGCACAGGCACCGGCGGCAGCGTCCTGTCCTCGCTGCGCCGCTCCCGCTCGCTGCGCCCAAGCAGGGCGGCGATCTCCGCGAGCAAAGGCTCCTGCTGCAACATGCCGGCGTACTGCTTCACCAGCGCCAGGCTGCGCTTGTGCCAGCTCCCCTGGGCCAGATCCCAGAGCCCCCCGGCGGAGATCTGGTGCGGATCCAGGGCATCGGCCAGGGTCCGGTTGGCCAGCAGTTGATCCTCTATCTCCTGGCGCTGCTTCTCCCGCTCCGCCTCCGCTATCTGCTGCTGCAACTGCAACAGGCTGCCCACCAGGCTGGCGCGCCACTTCTCGATGAAGAGCTGGCGCAGCCCCTCGGTGGGCTGGGCCACTATCTGGCGCACCAGGCTGCGGGCATCCCCCGCGAAGGGGCTGTGCTGCTCAAGGGCTTCCAGCAAGGCGGGCAGGCGCCCCACCAGCTCCGGCAGGGGCAGTTGCCGGTGGGCCTGATAGAGCAGGTATTCCCGCTCGAGAGCCACCGGCACCGGCTTGTGGCGCATCTCCTCCCCAAGCTGTTCGCTCCAGGTCTGGATGCGCTTTCTGAGCAGCTTCCCCTGCAGGGGCGAGCGCTTGAGGAACTCGGAGATCTTGGGGGTGGAGGCAAGCAGCAGCGCCATCTCCCCCGCCAGCTCCCCCTCCCCCATGAGCAGCCCCAGGTCCATCATGCCGATCTCTAGCATGGGCCACCCCGGGCGTTGAGATGTGATGGAGTATCATGCTGACGAAACATGTTTTTCATCCTGTTTATTTCACCAATCCCACGTCAGGCGCGACGTCACCCCTGTGCATCGAGAAGAGGCAGACGATCCCGCCACTGCTGCAGCTCGGCCCCCAGCCGCTCCAGGTCCCGGCTCAGCACGAAGAAGCTGTCCTCCACCTGACGCAGCCAGTTGTCCCCCACGAACAGATGGGGCTGGTGACGGTCGAACAGGTTGCGCTGACCCTTGAGATTTTGCAGCACCCGGTTCACCTGGCCCGTCAGGTCGTCCAGGGCCGACAGCCAGGGGGCCATCACCACCTCGGGGATGGGGGTGCGCTCCACCAGCATCAGTGGCACGGGCTGGCGCTGGATATCCAGCACGTGCAGCCGCAACTGCTCGTCCAGCACCAGCTCGTAGTGCCCCTCCTTGGGGTTGCCGAGGGGCCAGCCCACCAGCGCCTCCCCGGTGGGGTGCCAGTGAGAAAGCAGGGTGCGATCGAAGGTGAGGGTGCCGGTGAGGCGCTCGGGATCGCTGCCATCCAGGGGCGCCGGGGTGAGCAGCTGGAAGTGCACCAGCTTGCCGAACGGCCTGGCGTTGGCCAGCGGCAGTTCGGTGCCGCGGGCGCGGCGGCCGAACCACTGCTTGCGCTTGACCGCCTTGCAGCCGATGCGCAGGGCGACCGCCCCCTGCAACTGCTTGAACTGCTCGCGCAGGGAGAGCAGCTCCCGGGTCAGCGCCAGTTGCTGGTAGCCGTAGAGGCGGGAAAACTCGCCGATCATCTCCAGCAGCGCGGTGCGGGAAGCCTCGTCGTGCCAGAGGCAATCCTTGAACAGCAGCAGATCCAGGGGAGCCACCTCGTCGCGGCCATTGAAGAAGGCGCTCGCCTTGATGAGCCGCACCGCCTTCTTCCAGCGCCGATCCGAGACATAGCAGCCGTGCCCGAGCTGACTGTCGAGCTGCTGGCGTAGCTGGTAGATGAGTTCGAAACAGGCGTCCGGCAGGCGCACCTGCTCGATGGCATCCTGCCAGGCGTCGTACTCTTCCCCCCGAATCTGCACCGAGGGGGTCAGGTTCTGATGGGACTGGCCATCGCTCGCCAGCATGGCCTGGAAGTTGGATTTCTCCTGCACCCTGTCCATCCAGACCCGCACCAGCATGCGGTCGTAGAGCGCCTCCAGCCCGCTGTCCGGGGCCGGCAGCTCGTTCGAGGCGGTGACCAGCAGCCGCATGGGAATGGGGTGCTGGCTGTCGCCGTTGCGAAACTGCCGCTCGTTGATGGCGGTGAGCAGGGTGTTGAGGATGGCGGGGCCCGCCTTCCAGATCTCGTCGAGGAAGACCACCTCGGCCTCCGGCAGGTAGCCGCTGGTCAACCGCAGGTACTTGCCATCCTCCTTGAGCGCCTGGATGGAGAGGGGGCCGAACACCTCCTCCGGCGTACTGAAACGGGTCATCAGGTATTCGAAATGGCGGGCATCCTGAAACGCCAGCTTGAGGCGCCGCGCGATCAGGCTCTTGGCGATGCCCGGGGGGCCCAGCAGAAAGACGCTCTCGCCACTCAGGGCCGCCAGCAGGCCGAGCCGCAGGGCATCCTGGCGCTCATACAGTCCCTCACCAAGGGCGGAAAGGAGCCGTGGCAGACGCTCATGAATGGGGGTGGCACGAACAGTATTCTGGGCTAAAGGCGGCATAGGCACAGTTCCGAAGCTAATAGGTCATCCGTGGTGACGGGGTCCGGCCTCTGGCCCCGCCCCACTCTCATTGTCTGTCATCTCTGCCCCCGGGGAGGCGCTCGTTTGCCATCGCCACAGGGCGAAAAGCGCACGTCCGGGGTGCAGCAAATCCCGCGAGAGTGTACTCTGCGCATCATTATTTACCCCAACGCAGATCAAGAGTGAGCCTTCGCCATGCAAGATCCCCTGCTGGACCCGCTGCGCCAGCGCATCCTGGCCCGCATGGGCATCCCCCTCTGGCAACAAAGAGGCCGACTCCTGGCGGGAGGCACCAGCCCCGACGGCGCCGCGCAGCCGGCAAACACGCCCGCCGACGAGGTGCTGGCCCCGCAGGAGACTGCCCCTCTGCCGACCGGCAAGCTCTGGCTGCTGGCAGAGACGCTGCCCGCGCCCTCCCTGCTCGGGGACATCTGCCGCTGGCTCGGCCTTGGCACCGACGAGGTCTCCCTGCTGTCCGAGATGCCTTCCCTGCCCGCGGGGGCCACTTCGCCCCTGCTCTGGCTGACGGCGCCGGACCCTCGCTGGCCCGATGCCCTGGTCTGCCCGCTCAAGCCCGATGGGGCGCACAAGCGCGCCCTCTGGCAGCAGTGCCGGCAGCGCCACACCCCTTGATGCTCACGACCATGGCACGGCCATGGTGTCCATCGCAAGCCTGAATCCCGTCCGGAGTGACCATGTCTGACCTCTTGCCCCACTTTCGCCCCCTGCTCGAATCGGACTTCGAAGCCATCTACCCCATCGAGCAGGCCGCCCACCAGGAGCCCTGGAGCCAGGCCAACCTGCTCTCCTGCTTCGGGCCGCGCTATCTCAACGGCCTGATGCTGGTGGACGGACGACCGGCCGGTTTCTACATCTCGGATCTGGTGGCGGGAGACAGCTCCCTGATGAATCTCTGCGTGCACCCCGATTTTCAGGGCAAGGGGCTGGGGCGGGCGCTGCTCAGGGAGTACCTGGTCCGCAGCAAGGCCGGCAAGGCCGAGGCCTGGTTCCTGGAGGTCAGGGCTGGCAACCGCACCGCCATCAACCTCTACGAGAGCGAGGGGTTTGCAGAATATTGCCGCCGCGCCGACTACTACGGCACCGGGCAGGAGAGGGAGGATGCCGTGCTGATGTCCCGTCTGTTCGACTTCGGCTGACAACCCACAGCAGACCGCCGTCAGCGGGCGCCCCCCTCTGACCTCCCTGACTCCCCCGCTTCGCTTCCCCCCTCAGGGCAGGGGCGCGTTGTCGATGGAGGGGTCTTCCAGGCTCAGGGTCACCCTCAGCACGGCCTCGAAGGCGGCTCCCGAGAGGGGCATGAAGAAGCCGCGGCCGTAGGTGACACCGGGCATCCAGATCTGTTCGATATCCACCGCGATCTTGATGGGGCGAAGCGGCTCACCCGGTCGCTGGACATAAATGCCAGGGGCCGTCGCAACCTGGGGGAAGCGGCGCAGAATGTGCTCGCTGCCATCCCCCGCATCCGGGTTGAGTCGCACCTTCACCAGCCCCGCCAGGGCGGATTGCATCTCGGGGGCACGCCACAGCCTGGTATTCAGCGCCTTGCAGCGTCGGCACTTGGCGCGCTCGATCACGTAGAGCAAGGGGTATCCTTCCCTCAGCGCCAGCCGCTGCGCCTGCTCATAGCCCTCGGCGCCACTCAGCCAGGGATTATCCTGCTCCCCCGCGCCCCCCAGCAGATACCAGAGGGCGCCTGCCCCCGCCAACAGCAGCAACACGCCGGTGAACAGGCTCTTGATCCCGATATTCATGGTGCAACTCCCTGAATGAATCCGATCCCTGCCCCCTATCATGCCTCACTCTCATCTGGTTGACGACTTTGTGATCCAGGACAAATGGCGCACACTTGTAAGCTGTAATGTTAGAGTTTAAACTCCAGCCCCGATTTTGGTGCCCCTGCGGGCGCACAACTGTTACTTGAGGATGCGTGAGATGTCGCAGTTTCATCTGGTTAGAGTGATGCGTGAGCGTATTGCCCGCCTTGGCAACAAGGCCGCCCTGCGCGTCCAGCAGGATGGCCAGTGGCGCGCCATCGGCTGGCGCACCCTGGGTCAGGCCATGGATTATTGCGCTCAGGGACTGATCCGGGCGGGCCACCAGTCCGGCGAGATGGTCGGCATCTATGCCCGCAACATGCCCGAGTGGACCCAGGCCGACCTCGGCATCCTGGCCGCCCGCGGCGTCAGCGTGCCCATCTACCCCACCAGCACCCTCGATCAGCTGCGCTACATCGTCAAGGATGCCGGCATCAGGATGCTGTTCGTGGGGGAGCAGCCCCAGTTCGATCAGGCGCTGCACCTCATCGACAGCGGCGAGATAAGCCACATCGTCGCCCTGGACGGCACCGTCGATCTGCGCGGCTGCGCCGCTGCCAGCCACTTCCAGACCTTCCTCGTCTCCGGCAACCACCCACCCAGCGAGCTGGTGCTGCGCGAGCGCGAGCGCCACTACCGCATGGACGACCTGCTGACCCTCATCTACACCTCGGGCACCACGGGCGAACCCAAGGGGGTCATGCTCGATTTCGCCAACATGGCCGCCTGCTTCGAGATGCATGACGCTCGCCTCGACCTCAGCGAGCAGGATGTCTCCCTCTGCATGCTGCCGCTGAGTCATGTGTTCGAGCGTGCCTGGAGCTACTACGTGCTCTATTGCGGCGCCGAGAACGTCTACATTCGCGACCCGCAGAAGGTGATGGATGTCATCGGCGAGGTGAAGCCCACCGTGATGTGCGCCGTGCCCCGCCTCTACGAGAAGGCCTACGCCATGATCCAGGCCAAGGTCGCCCAGGCGCCGCGCCTGCGCCGCGCCCTGTTCGGCTGGGCCACCCGGGTGGGCAAGCAGATGGTCGCCACCCGTCAGGCGGGCAAGTCCGCCTCTCCCCTGCTCTATGGCCAGCTCTGGCTTGCCGAGCGCCTGGTGTTTCGCAAACTGCGCGCCCGTTTCGGCGGTCGTACCCGCTTCCTGCCGGTGGCGGGCGCCCGTCTCGCGGACGAGGTGAATCTCTTCTTCCAGGCCATGGGGCTCAACCTCAAGTACGGCTACGGCATGACCGAGACCACCGCCACCGTCTGCTGCTATGAAGACACCCAGTTCAGGCTGGGCTCCATCGGCACGGCGCTAAACGGCATCGAGGTTAAACTCGGCGAGAACAACGAACTGCTGGTGCGCGCCCCCACCGTGATGCGTGGCTACTACAACAAGCCGGAGGCCACCGCCGAGGTGATGACCGAGGATGGCTTCCTGCGCACCGGCGATGCAGGCGAGCTGGATGACGAGGGCAACATCTACTTCACCGAGCGCTTGAAGGAGCTGATGAAGACCTCCAACGGCAAGTACGTGGCGCCGCAACTGGTGGAGGGGACCCTCGGCAAGGATCGCTTCATCGAGCAGATTGCCATCGTCGCCGATGCCCGCCACTTCGTGTCGGCGCTCATCGTGCCCTGCTTCGAGTCCCTGGAGGAGTACGCCCGCTCCATCAACCTGCAGTACCAGTGCAAGACCGAGCTGCTGCGCCACTCCCGAGTGATGGAGTTCTTCGAGGCCCGCATTCAGGATCTGCAAAAGGAGCTGGCCAAATTCGAGCAGGTGAAGAAGTTCACCCTGCTGCCGAGCGCCTTCTCCATGGAGCTCGGGGAGATCACCCCCACCATGAAGCTGCGCCGCAAGATCATCGAGGCCAAGTACCAGCGCGAGATAGAAGCCATGTACAGCCACGTCTGATCGACGGGCCTGATATGAAAAAGCCGCTCATGGAGCGGCTTTTTGCTGGGCGTCTCTCCCTTATGGCAGCTTGACCAGGGGTTGCTCGCGCAGCTCGGTGGCCCGACCGCCCTGGATCTTCTCCACCTGGGCCAGGGCCTGCTTCACCTCGTCGGCATTTTGCAGCAGGCGATAGGTCAGATCGAAGGTCTTGGTCTCCCCCGGCTGGATCTTGGGGACCAGCCCGAGCGGGCGCTGGTACTTGGTGCTGTAGGCATAGCTGGTACCGGGTTCGATGCCGGTCACATAGCCCTGGGCCCGGGTGTCGGTGTTCTTCCACAGGGTCAGCACCGGCAGCTGTCGGGTGTTGTAGCCCACCGCCACTCCGGCGTTGCCGGCCCGGTTGTTCAGCACTGCCAAGGTATTGCCGTCGGCGTCGCTGTAGGGCACCAGGTTGAACACCATCTCGTCGAAGCCCTTGGTGGGCCCCAGATAGGTTTGCCAGCCCTTGAGTCCGGCCTTCGCGTAGTCATTGAACGGGGAGATCTGCTTCACCGGCGTGCTCACCCTGGCTCCCTCCTCCAGAATGGGGGCCCCGAAGTTGCCGTGATAGATGATCTGGTACTCGTTCTCGTAGTCCGCGTGGTTGGTCAGCTTGTCCTGCAGGGCAAACTCCGCCTGACCGGGCACCACGCTCAGCTGGGTCCAGGTGACCAGTTCGCTCATCTTGAAGGTGCGCTCGTCCACCCGGCCCAGCACGTGGATGGCATAGGGCGGCTCTTCGTCCACGGTCACGCTGACCACGGAGGCGGGAATGTTCTGCACCCGGCCATGCAGGCTCTTGAGGCGGCCGTCGTCATCCACTCCGGGATGACCCGTCCACTCGTAGCCGCAGCGCACCAGCATCTCGTTGAAGCCGTCGAGCCAGCCGAGGCCGCCACGGCTCTCGAGATCGATGAAGGCGGGATTGACCACCTCCCTGACCGGTGAATCCCAGCCGAGGCGCAGATCCGCCGCCTTGACCTCCTTGATCCCCATGCCGCGGGTCGGCACCAGGGTGATTTTCATGACGCCGTTGTCGACGATGAGCAGATCCACCCCTTCCTGGCGGCCGCCGTGCAGGCGTTTCTTCTCGATGGTGAAGGGAACCGGGCTCTTGATACCGAGCTTCTCGCTGGTGATCTTCCAGTCCCCCACATCCAGCCCTTGCTGGGAGTCGGTCAGCAGAAATTCGGCGGCGTGACCCGCGGTGGCGCCCAGGGCGAGCAGCACGGCAATGGAGAGTTTCTTCAACATGGATATATCCTCGTGTCTCTTGTTTTTGTGAAAGCTGAATCGTTTCAGTGATCGAAAACTAGGCGTCTGATGCCCCGGACTCAAGAGACAAAAAGAGGAAATGTGAGCCGATTGACAATAAAAACGGCTTCAGCCCTGCTGAAATGAAGGCTGACTCACAGTTATGAAAGGAGGAAAAAACAGGCGGGGCGCCGAGAGGGGCGCCCCCTCACCCCGCCCGCACCACATCAGGCAAGGGCCAGCGTCACCGCGGCTTCGGCGTGGATGGCGGTGGTGTCATAGAGAGGCACGGCGGCCTGGCACGCCCCCACCAGCAGGGCGATCTCGGTGCAACCCAGGATCACCGCCTGGGCACCGGTCTGTGCCAGATCGGCGATGATGGCCAGATACTCGGCCTGAGACGACTCGCGAATATCGCCGAGGCAGAGCTCGTCATAGATGATGCGGTGCACCCGCTCCCGTGCAGCGTCATCAGGCACCAGCACCTCCAGCCCGAAGCGCTCCTGGAGCCGCCCCTTGTAGAAATCCTGCTCCATGGTGAAGCGGGTGCCGAGCAAACCCACCCGGGTCACCCCGTCGGCCTGGAGGCGATGGGCCGTGGCATCGGCGATGTGGAGCAGGGGAATGTCGATAGCGGCCTCGATCTCCGGCGCCACCTTGTGCATGGTGTTGGTCCCGATCAGCAGGAAATCGGCACCACCGGCCTGGATGGCCCTGGCCTCGGCCGCCAGCAGACGGGCGGTGGCGGGCCAGTCACCGGCGTGCTGCAACCGCTCTATCCCGGCAAAATCCACGCTGCTCAGCAAC
Organism: Aeromonas sp. LsrichE-8G; assembly: GCF_022869435.1. Lineage (NCBI taxonomy): Bacteria > Pseudomonadati > Pseudomonadota > Gammaproteobacteria > Aeromonadales > Aeromonadaceae > Aeromonas > Aeromonas sp. LsrichE-8G. Next base: position 32,633 of record NZ_JALIHH010000069.1, on the reverse strand, counting down.
ACCCGCGCCGAATGCAGACCGCCGAGCCGCTCGCGAACCCCCCGGTTGAGGGCCTGGTAATAGCTGACGGTGGACTCCCAGCTCATGCCACCCAGCAGACCGATACATTTCATGGGATCTCCTTATGTCACCCGATGGTGCAAACCAATGCCGCAATCCCTCAGGGGGCGCGTTTGATTGCACCGCCCCGGCAATAAAAAAGGCCCCGAAGGGCCAACAAGACAGCCGGTAAAGGCTCAGGCCGAGGCCTAAACCCAGATCATCAGCACGCAGGCCGCCGTAGCGAGCCCCATGCCCAGATTGAAACGACGCCAGCCGGTGGCGGTGCGGATGAGGCGGCGCACCTGGGCACCGAACAGCACCCAGAAGGCACCGGTATAGAGGCCGGTCACGAAGAAAATGCCGAGCACCCAGCCTGCGGACGGCCAGTAAGCCTCCCCCGCCAGGGTGAAGCCGCTGATGGCGGAGAGCGCCATCATCCAGGCCTTGGGGTTCAGCAGTTGCAGCATGGCCCCCTGATGGGCCGGGATGAGCGGCCGGTTCCCCTCCGCCGGGCCACTGGCGTTGGCCACCTTCCAGGCCAGCCAGAGCAGGTAGGCCGACCCCACCAGCTTGAGGCCGTCGTGCAGCAGGGGCAGACGCTCGAACACCACCCCGAGCCCCAGGGCCGTGGCCAGGATCATCAGGTTGATGCCCCCCACCACCCCCACCAGCAGAGGCACGGAGCGGCGAAACCCCTGGGCGGCACCGGCACTGGTGAGCAGCATGTTGTTGGGGCCCGGCGTGCCACAGGTGATAAGGGCAAAGCCCGCCAGGGGGAGCAACCAGTTCAGATCCATCTCAACCTCGTTCAGATACGGCAAGCCTCCTAATATGCAGAGCCGACGCCCTGACGACAAGGTCAGCAATGCATTTTCTTTGCATGAAAAATCAAGGTGCTGTTAATACCAGAGCATCACCACGCACAGGGCGGTCAAGGCACCCAGGCTGCCGTTGAGACGACGCCACCCCTTGTCCGAGTTGATCCAGCGGCTGAGCTGATGGCCAAACATCACCCAGGCGAAGCAGACCGGGAACCCCGCCATGGGGAAGACACTCATGATGCCCCACATGCTCGGCCAGTAGTCGCTCCCCGGCAGGCTGAACAGACTGATGGCCGAGATCCCCATCATCCACGCCTTGGGATTGAGGAACTGGAAGCCCAGCCCTTCAAGCAGGGTCAAGGGGCGGGCACGGCTGGCGGGATCTCCGGGGGCGCCTGCCACCGCGATGCGCCACGCCAGCCACAGCAGGTAAAGGCTGCCCAGCACCTGCAGGCTCAGCTTGAGCAGGGGCCAGCGCTCGAACAGCGGATAGAAGCCGAGCGCCAGCACCAGTTGCAGCACAGGCTGGCCCACCGCCACCCCGATGAGATGGGGCAGGGTGCGACGCACGCCGAAGTTGGCACCGGACGCCGTCAACATCAGGTTGTTCGGCCCTGGCGTGCCGCAGGTGAGCAGGGCGAAGCCAAACAGGGTGGCATACCATTCGATGGTCATGGGGAGACTCCTTTCTCGCCACATTGTACCGATACAATGTGTGCTTGTTGGTTGTGTATAGGCTGATAATCACGCTATATTGCGGACAATCTTGGATCAATGGATTTATTGTCACCATGACAATCTGGACTCCCGACCTCACCCCTTTCGAGGGGCCCCTCTACCTCAAACTGGTCAAGGCCATCGAGCAGGCCATCGCCACCGGCATCCTCTCACCCGAGACCCGGCTGCCGACCCACAGGGCCCTGGCAGATAAGCTGGGGGTCACCGTGGGCACCGTCACCCGCGCCTACACCGAGGCGGAGCGACGGGGCCTGCTGGCGGCCCGGGTCGGGCACGGCACCTGGGTCAGGGGAGCGGCGGATCCCGCCAACGAATGGGTGATCCGCAATGAAGACAGCCAGCGCATCGAGTTGTGGCAGAACCTCCCGGTCCAGCTGGACAGGGGCGCCATCATCAGGCCCCTGCTCACCGAGCTGGCGCAGGGGGATCTCAACGGCCTGCTCGGTTATGACAAGGAGGCGGGACGCCCCGCACAGCGCCAGCTGTTCGTCGACTGGCTCGCCGAGCAGGGCATCACGGCGAGCGAAGATCGCCTGCTGTTCAGCCATGGTGCCCAGCACGGCATCATGCTGGCCCTGCTGGCCACCGGCTGCGTGGGAGAGACCCTGTTTTGCGAGGGACTGAGCTACCCCGGCATGCTGGGCAATGCACGCCAGCTCAAGAATCAGGTGGTGGGACTGGCGATGGATGAGGAGGGACTGCTGCCAGAGGCGCTGGATGCCGCGTGCCGTACCCGCCGGGCCAAGCTGCTCTACCTCACCCCCACCCTGCAAAACCCCACCACGGCCACCATGAGCCTGGCGCGACGCGACGCCATCGTCGCCATCGCCCGTCGCCACGATCTGCTGATCGTCGAGGATGACGTCAACGGCCTGCTGCCCGAAAGTGCGCTCCCTCCCCTGGTCAACCTGGCACCGGAGCGGGTCATCTACCTCGGCAGTCTCGCCAAGATCGCCTGCGGCGGCCTGCGGGTCGGCTTCGTGTTGTCCCCTCCCGCCCTTCGCAACGGCTTCGCCCAGGCGATGCGGCTGTCGAGCTGGATGGTGAGTCCGCTGCTCATCGAGCTGGCCTGCAAACTGGTGAGCCAGCGCCAGATCATGCCGCTCATCGAACACCAGCGAAAAATCCTGGCGCGCCGGGGTGAGCTCCTGCACCACCTGTTGCCGGGAGCGCGCTGGCAGCCGGGGTCCATGCACGCCTGGCTGCCGCTGCCCGAGCCCTGGCGCAGCCAGGAGTTTGCGGAGGCCGCCAACGCCCTTGACGTGGGGGTCGCCAGCGGAGAACACTTCGCCGCCGGCCAGTTTGCCGCCCCGCAGGGAGTACGCCTCAGCCTGAGTCAGCCCGCCACCGACGCCCGCGTCGCCGAAGGGCTGGAGCGCCTCGCCGGGCTGCTGAGGGGCACGCCGCCCACCAATCCCCTGCTATAGTCATTGACCCTGGCACCCGAGGAACCTTCATGTCTGCCGTCCGTCCCGCCCTGCTGATCGCGACCCTGCTGCTGGGAGGCTGCGCCTCCCCGGCCCATCAACAGCTTGGCGCCGCCCTGAGCGGGCTGGAGGGGGAGCTGACGCGGCTGGAGGAGGAGTTGGCAGCCATGAACGGCCTTCACTATCAAAAAGCCATCGACGCCCCGGTGGCGCTGCGCCGCTATCTCAAGGCCCCCGCACCGACGGCGGAGGGACTGGTGCCCGTGCAAAGCCGGCTGCAAGATGGCCCCCTGCTGCGCTACGACTACCGGCTGCCCGCCGGAATGACACAGCTGCCCACCGACAACCCCTGCCTGCGCTACGAGTTCGAGCTGCGCCGCCTCGGGCGCCTGGGCCAGCTCGAGCTCGCCTGGCAGGGAGAGTCGGGAGCCGGGGAGCTGCGAGTCCCCCAGCGGGACTGCCCCTTCTCGGCCAGGGGGCCCGGCCTTCAGTGATGCTTTCTTTGCCCTGCCCAAGGCTGGCACTGAGCCATTCCTGACCCAGGTGGGGTATTGACCCCCTCTGGCTCTCGCGGGAGAGTGGAGGCTAACTTTGAATCCAACCTCGCCCCCCCGACCGGCGAAGGAGCGTCAAAGATGCAGATCCTCCTCATCGAAGACGATGCCATGATGGGCTCGACCCTCACCCAGGGACTGAGTGATCTGGGGCTGCCCCCCACCGAGCTGTTCCACTGCAAAGAGATTGCAAGCCTGCCCGCCCTGCTGCGCCAGCACGCCTTCGATGCCATTCTTTGCCGCCAGTATCACCACCAGGCCCACGAGGGAGTCAGGCTGCTGCATGAAGCACACCACCTGGGCCTGCTCGCGCCCGGCTGCGTGCTCCTGCTGCTGGAGCAGGACGAGGACACCGGCCAGTTCCCCCCCTCCGACCTCTATTTCGCCCTGCGTCTGGCCGTGCCCTTCACCACGGAGCAGTTGGCGCACAGCCTGCAAGCGCTGCTGGCACTGACCACGGTGACCCGCCCCCTGGCCACCCCCATGACGCTCAGGGAGTGGCGCAGCGCCTGCGCCCAGTGCGAGGATCTGCTTTACCGGCACGCCAGCCACAAGGGGCTGGAAGCACAGATGGACAGGGTAAAGGGCTACATGCTGCTGCAAGCCGGGGAACGGGTGCAGGCCGCCCAGCACTACGCCATCTGCACCACGGAGCACGATGCCTGGTGGCCACGCCAGGGACTGAACCAGGCTCTGCTCGGGCTGAACCGGGTGGAGAGCGCCCACAAGGATCTGGCCCGCAACCGGGAGCGACTGCCCCCCGTCATCCATCAGGCGCTGGTTCTCGCCTGCCAACTGCACGAGGCGCAGTGGGATCCGGCCTGGGAAACCTTGTCAGGCTTGCTCCAACGCTGCCCCTGGCAGCCGCAGTGGCGCCAGGTGGCCATTTTGCTGGCCTTACTGCGAAGGGATGAAGGTCAGGTGCTGGCGCAGGCCAGCGATTTCATCCTGCGCTACTTCCCCAAACAGACGTTTCGCCACTCTGTCGAACGCTGCCTGCTGGATGCGACCCTGGCGGTGCTCTGGCATCCACCGGGAGAGGCCAGAGTTCATGGGCTGCAGCAGGCCCTGGAGGAGCTCGGCCAGCAGGCCGTGACCCTGCGGGCCCACGAGGAGGGGCTGCTGCGCGCCCTGATGCTGGGTCTGGATTATCGATTCGATGACGCCTTGATGCTGCTGGCCAAGCACCCGCCGGAGGCGGCGCGGGACAATCACCTCAACCAGTTGCTCGGGGTGGCCGTCAGCCAGTTCTGCGGGCTTCCCCACCATGCCCAGCGTTATCTGGCCCAGCTCGGCCAATATCAGGGGCCGGTGGCACAGACCCCGCTGTTGCAGGGGCTCATTTTGCAGGTGGTCGACGATCTGGCGCGGCAACTGGCGCAGCGGGAGCAGCTGCTGACCCAGCTGCGCGAGGAGCGGCAACGGGCCATGACCACGGGTCAGCTCCAGCTCGCCGTGCAGAGTGCTCTGACCCTGCAGGAGCGATTCCCGGCCCAGGCGGGGGATGCCTGGCAACTGCTGGTATTGCTGACCCAGTGCTGGCCCGCCGGCATGGCGGCCCCGGCGGTGGCCCGCCTGGTGGACAGGCTGGAGCAGCGTCTCAACCACAGTGCCGCCTTCCTGGAACACCATGGGAACGCCTATCGGGAGACCCTGCAACAGGTGAGATCCCACCTAGCCCCCAAACTGCCGCCCCTCGGTCCCCATCAGGGCCTATAGCCATCCAGGGCGGTGCATGCCGCCCTGGCAGGTGCGTTACAACAAGCCCCGCACCAGGATCCCCGCGATCAGCAGGGGGGCGACCAGCCGCCAGCACCAGAGCAGCGCACCACGCATCAGCGGCGAGAGATCCGCAGGCACAATACTGTCCCCCAGCTTCCAGCCAAGCAGCAGGGTCAGCACCAGACCGAACAGGGGCATCATCAGGTTGGAGGTGAGGTAATCCAGCAGATCGAACAGGGTCTTGCCAAACAGGGTGTAGTCAGCCCAGGGCCCGAACGACAGACTGACCGGAATGCCGCAGGCCATGATGAGCAGGGTCAGGACCCGGCAGGCATTGCGGCGCGACCAGCCCCACTCCTCGGTGGTGAAGCGCACCAGGTGCTCCAGCATGGAGATGGAGGAGGAGAGCGCCGCCACCAGCAGCAGCAGGAAGAAGATCACCGCCAGCCCCTGACCGAACGGCAGGTGGTTGAACACCGCCGGCATGGTCATGAAGGTGAGGCCGGGGCCGGCGGCAGGATCGATGCCGGTGGAGGCCAGCACCGGGAAGATCATCAGCCCCGCCAGCACCGAGATGCAGCTCGCCAGGGTGACCACCCAGACCCCGGAGCGCAGCGCCCCGTCACTGCTCGGCAGGTAGGCGCCATAGGTGGTGTGTACCCCGAGGCCAATGGAGAGGGAGAAGAACGCCAGCCCCAGGGCGTCGAGCACCCCCTGCCCCGTCAGGTGGGAAAAGTCGGGCATCAGGAACTGGCGTACCCCGGCCATGGCCCCCGGCATGGAGAGCCCGGTCACCACCAGGAGCAGCATCATCACGAACAGGGCCGGCATCATCCAGCGCAGCGCCCGCTCCACCCCCTGTTGCAGCCCTCCCTGCACGAACCACCAGGTGAGCCCGGCGAAGACGAGATGGGTGAGGGCCGGCCAGAGGGGATCGCTCACATAACCGGTAAAGAGTGCGGTGAGGGTGCTCGCCTCACTCAGGTTGAGCTCGCCGCCCACGGCCAGGGCTGCATAGCCCACGGTCCAGCCCCCCACCACGCTGTAGAAGCTGTAGATGAAGAAGCCACACAGGATCCCCATGTAACCCATCCAGCGCCAGTTCGGCCCCACCAGCTTGTGGAAGGCGCCGAGCACGCCGCGCTGGCTGCGGCTGCCGAGCAGGGTCTCCCCCACCAGCACCGCGACCCCCAGGGTGAAGCTGAAGAGCAGGAACACCAGCAGGAAGGCACCGCCACCGTTGGTGGCTGTCACATAGGGAAACTTCCAGATGGCGCCAAGGCCGATCGCCGAGCCGGCGGCCGCCAGCACATGACCAATACGGGAAGACCACTGAACCTGGCTCATACAACCTCCGGGCAAGACAACATCAGTTCGATACTCCATGGCTAGACGCGGTGTGCGCCGCAACAAAAAAGGCCGCCTGAGGGCGACCTTGGCAATGAACAGTCAGACAAACGACACCTGCAAGGTCACCTCTCCAGGAAGGGGCTAAATCGGCCACAGAGAGCGATAAGGGGTGACATGGGAGGGCGACGCCTGCACGGTAAAAAGGAGCCACAGCCTAAACCATGGCAAGAGAAGTTGACAGGAAATAGTCTAAAACAGAACCAAAAACAGATTTAACCAAAATAAAATATCGAAATTTCAGACAGTTACTCTGTTAATTTTTAATTAACAGATTTTTATAAAGAGTCAATCCTGCCACCCCACTCCCCGGCCAGCCCGGCCGGGGAGTGGCAGAGATGACCAAGCCTCCCTACACCAGGCCGCGCACCAGAATGCCGCCAATGAGCAGGGGAGCCAGCCAGCGCCAGCAGCCCATCAGCAGTGCCCGCCAGTGGGGAGCCAGCCCTTCGGGCAGCGCCTGGCGACCGAGCCGCCAGCCCAGCAGCAGCGTCAGGGCCAGCCCGAACAGGGGCATCATCAGGTTGGAGGTGATGAAGTCCAGCAACTCGAAGATGTTCTTGCCAAACAGGGTCAGGGTGGCCCAGGGACCGAACGACAGGCTCACCGGGATGCCACCCGCCATCACCAGGGCAATGACCAGGTTGCACGCCGCGCGGCGGGACCAGCCCAGGCTCTCGCACAGGAAGCACTGCAAGTGCTCCAGCAGGGAGATGGAGGAGGAGAGCGCCGCCACCACCAGCAGGGAGAAGAACACCACCGCCAGCCCCTGGCCGAAGGGCAGTTGCTGGAACACCGCCGGCATGGTCATGAAGGTGAGGCCCGGGCCCGAGGCCGGGTCAATACCGGTCGCCGCCAGTACCGGGAAGATCATCAGGCCCGCCAGCACGGCGATGACGCTCGCCAGCAGCACTACCCAGAGGCTGGAGCGACCGACCCCTTCGCTGGAAGGCAGGTAGGCGCCATAGGTGGTGTGGATGCCAAGGCCGATGGAGAGGGAGAAAAAGGCCAGCCCCATGGCGTCCAGCACACCCGACATGCCGAGCTTGCTGAAATCGGGCATCAGGAAGTGGCGCACCCCGCCCATGGCGCCCGGCAGGGTGAGGCCGAAGGCCACCAGCAGCAAGATCATGATGAAGAGGGCCGGCATCATCCAGCGCAGGGTGCGCTCCACCCCTTGTTGCACGCCGCCCCGCACGAACCACCAGGTCAAGCCGGCAAACAGCAGGTGGGTCAGCACCGGCCAGAGCGGATCACCGACGTAGTCGTTGAAACGGGCGGTCAGTGCCGCGCCGTCCCCCTGTTGCAGCTCCCCCGCCAGGGCCATGCCCGTGTACCCCAGGGTCCAGCCGCCCACCACGCTGTAGAAACAGAAGATGAGCAGGCTGCACAGCAAGCCCATGGCACCGACCCAGCGCCAGCGCCTGCCCATCAGTTCACCAAAGGCGCCCACCACCCCGCGCCGGGTCAGGCTGCCGATCAAGGTCTCCCCCATCAGCACCGCCACCCCCAGGGTGAAGCTGAACAACAGAAAGACCAGCAGGAAGGCGCCGCCACCGTTGGCGGCGGTGACATAAGGGAACTTCCAGATGGCGCCGAGACCGACCGCGGAACCTGCGGCGGCCAGGATGTAACCGAGCCGGGATGACCATTGGGGCTGCTTCATAAGAACTCCACGGGAAGGGCCTGCCAGCGAGGCACGAAATGGCGCTCAGAGTACGCCCGCGGGCGCGCAATCACTCGGCGTATATCCGATATAAAACTCAGTTTTTAGCATCATTAACCAATAAAGTTCGGATAATCCACCAATCGCGCCACAAAATAAAAACCGGAGCGGGGATGCTCCGGTTTGTTGTCTGCCCGGGTCTGGCGGGATTAGATGACCCCCAGCTCCCGCAACCGCTCCATCAGATAGCTGTGGGCGGTGTGACGCTCCGAGAGCACCACATCCGGACGGGGGTGCAAGAAGAGCGGCAAGGAGATGCGGGACTTGGCGGCACTGCCCCCGGTCGGGTTGATGACCCTGTGGGTGGTGGAGGGGTAGTAGCCGCGGGAGGCCTCCTGCAGCATGTCACCGATGTTGATGATGAGGGTGCCGAAATCGCAGGGCACGTCCATCCACTCCCCGTCTGAACCTTTCACCTGCAGGCCCGGCTCGTTGGAGGCGGGCAGAATGGTCAGCAGGTTGATGTCTTCATGGGCGGCGGCACGGATGGCGCCCGGCTCCTCGGTGCCGTCGAAGGGCGGGTAGTGCAGCACCCGCAGCAGGGTCTTGTGGCTCTCTTCGATCATGGAGGAGAGCGGGCAGCTGTAGTGGGCGGCGATGTCACCCGGGGTGTGCTGCTCCACCCAGCCCAGCAGCTCGGCGGCCAGATCGTTGGCGAGGCGGTAGTACTCCATCGCCTGCTCTTTCAGCTCTGCCGGCATCTGGCCCCAGGGATAGATGTGGAAGTACTCCTTGATGTCCTTCTGGCTGTGGCCCTTGGCCACCTCGGACACCGAGGGCGGGAAGTAGCCGTCCTGGGTCTCGCGATTGAACAGGAAATCCTGCTTCTGTTCGCTCATGAAGAAGCGATACCAGTTGTCATAGATGGACTGCACCAGCTCCTTCGGGATGGGGTGGTGAGTCAGCACTCCGAAGCCGGTGGTGCGCAGGGATTCGGTGAAGCGCTCGGCCGCATCGGGGGAGCGATAATCGACGGTCAGGACTTTCATTGTTTTTATGTTACATGCCAGTTAAAAGTAGGCGCAGTTTACCCTGCCTCCCCCGGCAAGAAAAGGCTGCCGGAAGCCCGTCTACAACGGCTTGAAAATACTGATAAAAACATCATGATACGGCCCCCTCGCCCGGTGCTTGTCCCGGACGGGCCTCCTCTTCTAGAATGCCCCACCCCCTTTGCTGTCGGAGCCCCCTCATGTCCCCCAAGATCCTGTTGTTGACCCTTCCCTTCCTGCTCGCCGGGTGCAGTTCCCTCTCGGAGGAGGAGTGCCGTGCCATGAGCTGGTACAACCAGGGCTATCAGGACGGGGAGCAGGGCAAGACCCGAAGCGCCACCCGCGACTATCAGAAGACCTGCGGGGAGTACGGCCTCAGGGTGGATGAGGCGGAGTGGCAGCGCGGCTACGCCAAGGGGCTGGAGCTCTATTGCATCCCCGAGCTTGCCTACAGCAAGGGACGGGAAGGGAGCGAATACCTGGGGGTCTGCCCCAACGACACCAGCTTCCTCACCCAGTTCGAGCGCGGCCGCAAGGAGTACCTGCTGGAGCAGCGCCTCGGCGAATTGCAGCAGGAGCTGGAGCGCACCGAGCGGAGCATCCACCAGCTGGATCAGCAGATCCGGGGCGAGAGCGACAGCCGCCAGCGCGACTACTACCGTGCCCAGCGCGAGCGCGCCATCCGTCACTACGAAGGGGTGTACCGGGACTACAACCGGCTGCGCTTCCCGGATCGGGTGATCCAGTTCTCCTTCGGGAGCTGACAAAAAGGGGCCGACATGGCCCCTTTCTGTTTATGCCGCAGACTGTTTTTCCCCTCAGGCGGGCAGGACCCAGCGCTGCAACGCCAGGGCGATGCCATCCTCGTTGTGATCCGCGGTGACCCGGTCTGCATGGGCCTGGATCTGGGGCGCCGCATTGCCCATGGCCACCGCCAGCCCCACCTGCTCGAACATGCTGATGTCGTTGTTGTTGTCGCCAAAGGCCACCAGGTTCTCCATGGCGATCCCCTCGCTCGCCGCCCACTGGGCCAGCCGGTTGCCCTTGCTGCAACCTGGCTGCACCAGCTCCACCGCATAGGGGGCCGCCCAGTCACGGGTGAAGGGCAGTCTCTCCACCACCTCCCCGACGAAACGGTGCAACCGGCCGGGATCCTGGTTGAACAACTCCAGCTTCCAGATGGGGGACTGCAACCAGGACTCGATATCCTCGGCGGGCAGCAGGGAGACCTTGAGGTGATCCGGCTGGGTTGCCGACCAGCGCCGCATCCGGCCCACGTGCTCCTCGCAGCCCAGGTAGCCGATGCCGTCCCCCAGGTGGAACAGCGCCCCCATCTGCTGGGCCTGCACCTCCTCCAGCAGGGTGGTGAGAGGCGCCACGGCCAGGGGATCCCCGGCGAGGATCCTCTCCTGCACCGGATCATAGAGGTAGGCACCGTTGCTGCAGATGATGGGGGTGTCGAGGGCCAGCTCGTGGTGGAAGGGACGGGCCGTCATGAAGTGGCGACCCGTCACCAGCAGCACCTTGATGTCGTGGGCCCGGGCCTGGGCCAGGGCAGCCCGGGTAGCGGACGAGATCTTGTGATCCCGGTTCAGCAGGGTACCGTCCATGTCCAATGCAATGGCCTGATAACGACTCATATCACCTCCAAGAATGTCGAGACGGGTGCGGCGCCATCCCCTCCCGTTTCCAGTGCCATGACGACACATCTCACCGCCGGGAATGCGGACTGGGCATCGCAAGGCCCATGATGGGAGACGCGCTCGCCGGGGGGCGGGAACAGCGGAGCAAAGAGCCATACCGTCCCAGACTCGGCGCCGCGATGCAAGTCCGGCCCGCCATCCCGTCGCCGAACTGTGATCCCCGCGCCCTTCGTCAGCCCGCCTCGGCGCACCCGGCCACGGCGTTTCGCCTGTCCGCCCGTCTGCGCAATCCGTAGAAACCGAGGGCACAGATCACGCCGCAGAGGCCGGCCAGGTAGAAGGGCCACTCGGTCCCCGCCAGCAGCACCAGGCTGCCCAGCACCACCGCCAGGATCTCGCTGCCCACCGCCAGACCGCGGTAGAGCCCCATCGCCTGCCCCTGCTGGCTGGCATGGCTGCGGTTGGAGACCGCCACCGAGGTGGCCAGCTCCCCCAGGCTCATGCCGATGCCCGCCGGGATGAAGGTGAGCGCGAGCCCCCACCACTGGGTCGGCAGGATGAACATCAGCATGCCCGCCGCCATCACCAGGTGGCCGACGATGCCAAGGGAGCTGCCGCGCCAGTGCCGTGCCAACTGCTCACCGATCCAGGAGCCCAGCATCATGGGCACACTCACCAGCACGGCGGCCTGGGCCAGTTGCACCGGATCCCATGCCAGCCGCTCCACCAGCCAGACATTGAAGTAGGTGAAGTAGAGCTGCACCGCCCCGTAGCTTGCCAGGGTCAAGGCAAAGTAGGGCAGGAGACGAGGTTGCAGCAGCAGTTGGCGGGTCGAGAGGGGAGCCTCATCCCGGGTCGCCGGCACCGGGGGACGATTGGGCAGCAGCCAGAGCACCAGCAGCAGGTTGATCACCGTCATCCCCACCGCCAGCCAGGCCGCCAGGCTGTAATCCCCCGAGACCACGGCCGCATAGCCTCCGATCATGGGGCCCACCACCCAGCCCAGGTTCATGCCGATGTTGATGCGGGCGAAGTTGCGGGCCTTGGTCCTGGCCGTGCTCATGTCCGCCGCCATCGCCTGCACGATGGCGATGTCGCCGTTGAAGAAGCCCTCCACCACCCGGCTCAGCAGCAAGAGCGGCAGGGAACGCCAGGCGATGCCGAGGGCCATCAGCACATACCCCGCCAGCACCCCCACCAGACAGAGTGTCAGCACCGGCTTGCGCCCATGGCGATCGGAGAGGCGGCCAAGCAAGGGGGCCCCCAGCAGTTGAAACAACGGATAGAGCCCCATGATGACGCCAAGCCACACCTTGCGGCTCCAGTCCGACGCCTGTGGCGTCAGCATGCCCTGGGCCGGATCCAGCAGCAGCGGCGCCAGGACGGGGGAAGGCAGGCTGAACCCCGCCACCGCCAGCGTCACCGTCATCACCAATACCCAGAGGGTCACCTGTCCCTTGATCCCTTCCATCTTCGCCTCATTAAATAAAGTTATCGGTTTATTTATATTGTGAGGGGTCGTCCATTAAGTAAAGCAGATTGTTGATTTAAATCGCCCTGCTACCCATAATGACCTCATCCAGGCGGTCACCGCACCGATACCCACCACCGGAGCCCCCATGAACGCCAGTACCGACAAGATCCTCTATCTGCTGAAAACCCGCGGCCCCCAGAGCGCCGCCGAACTCGGCGACCAGTTGCAGATGACGTCCATGGGGGCGCGCCAGCACCTGATGGCCCTGGAGTCCGAGGGCTGGGTGGGGTTTAGTGACGAGGCCCGCGGCCGTGGTCGCCCGGTGCGCCTGTGGCACCTCACCGACCAGGCCTGGCAACGCTTCCCCGACACCCATGGCGATCTGACCCTGCAACTGATCGACGACATCCGGCAGGTGTTTGGCGACGCGGGCATGGAGCAGCTCATCACGCGGCGGGAGCAGCAGATGCAGGCACGCTATGAATCCAGGCTGACCCAGCCGGCGCTGGCAGACAGGCTGATGACGCTCAAGGCGCTGCGCACCCAGGAGGGGTATATGGCGGACATGTCGCAGGAGGAGGACGGCAGCTGGCTGTGGTGGGAGAGTCACTGCCCCATCTGCAGTGCGGCCAGGGCCTGTCGGGGCTTTTGCCGCAGCGAGCTGGCGCTGTTTCGCCGGTTGCTGGCGCCGGCCGAGGTGGAGCGGGAGCAGTATCTGCTGGAGGGGGACAGCCGCTGTCTCTATCGCATCCGGCCGCCCCGCCCCTGAGCGGGCGGAACGCAAAAACAACAAAGCAGGCGCCGGGATGCCTGCTTTGTTGCCTTCGGGGAGGGGGTGCTCTCGTTCCAGCCCGTTGTTTCCCGATAAGGTCGAACGGCTGATGGGGCTCTTGACCCGGTAAGGTCCTTCACCACAGGTGCCTGGTCGGGCGCCTGTCTTGCCACCGGAAGATGTAACCATGGTACTCCCCGCGATGCGGTGAGTGGTTGTGAAGTAGCAGGTATTTTCAGTTGTTTTTGCAATAGTTCACCCTTAATCTAGGAAAAGTGGATTAGTAATTGCGAAGAGGTACGGAGAATGCTGAAACTTGATCGTATAGACAGGCATATTCTGGAGCTGATGCAGGAAAATGGCCGCATCAGCAACCTGGAGCTGGCCGAGCTGGTCGGGCTCTCTCCCTCCCCCTGCTCGCGCCGGGTCAAGGCGCTGGAGGATGCCGGTCTCATCGATACCCATGTCACCCTGCTCAATGCCCGCCAACTGGGGCTGACCCTCACCGCCTACATTCACATTTCCATGGACAGGCACACTCCGGAGCGGTTCGAGAACTTCGATCGCGCCGTCAAGGATCTGCCCGAGGTGCTGGAGTGCGACCTCATCACCGGCAACGATGCGGATTACCAGCTCAAGGTGGTGGTGCGGGACATGGAGCACTACCAGCACTTCCTGCTGGACAAGCTGACCCACATCTCCGGCGTGACCGGGGTGCGTTCAAGCTTCGTGCTGCGCCGCATCAAGCACAAGACCGCCCTGCCCCTCAACCACCTGGGCTGACCCACCCCTCATCCGGGGAGCACCAAAAGCAAGAGGAGGCCCGGGCCTCCTCTTCTTGTCTCTGCTATCAAGGGCATTCGCGGTCAACACCGCCCCCGGGCGCCCTCGCGCCGCCAGGTGGCGAACGCCTCGTCATGCCTCGACCTGGCTGACGTCCTGCACCTGCAGCAACCAGCCGCTCTGCTCCTGCAGGGGTTCGCCACGCAGCCGCAGCCGCTCACCGGTCGACACCCACTGCCCTTTAGGCAGAGATATTTCCAGGCTCTCGCTGCCGTTGTCGAACACCCAGCGATCGGCGCCCAACGACTCCATCAAGTACCCTTCCATCTCCACTCTGGACTCGGCCTGCCAGGAGGGGGAGGCGGTATCACGGCTCTCGATGAAATCCCCCTGAACACCAAAGCTGGCCAGCCCCCACAGAATGGAGAGCCCGACGATGGATGATTGCATCTCTCTCTCCTGTTGGTTTGCTACCTTGAGGGCCAGTATGGGAAGAGAAAAATGAGTGCACCATGAACAAGGTGCCAAAGTGCTGGCAAGATCGCGAAAAAAACCGGCCCCATGGCCGGTCATGTCATTTTATGTCGTACAGGTCACACTACTTGGCCGCTTCTTCTGCCATCCGTGCAGCCCTTGGTTTATTTGTCCACATGGCCACCCCGCGGTGATCCGCACAGATCCCCTCGTCGGTGACCGCCCGCACCCGGACCCCGTCCTTGCAGATGGCCTGCCAGGCATCGGCATCGTCGATCTGCAGCTCGGAACGGGGATAGGAGGTATCGGCGCAGGCGCACAGCAGGATGGCAAACAGAGGCAGCAGGGATTGCATGGGTTTCATCGGGTCACTCCTGACGGGAAAAGGGATCAGCGCCCCAGCTGCGCCGCCACGCGATCGCAAAGCTGCTTGAGCTGGGCCAACTCAGCATCGGCCAGATCCACCTGATTGCGCAAGCTGTCCGCCAGACAGCACTCCCTGACCTCCTGCTGCAACTGGCGTCCCGCCTCGGTCAGACTGATGCACTTTTGCCGCTCATCCTCGTGGGAGACGGTTCGGGTCAGCCACCCCTTGCTCTCCAGCCGCTTGACGATGGGGGTCAGGGTGCCCGCATCCAGTCCGGTCTCCTGCCCTATCTCCTTGAGGCTGACCTCGTCCCGGGCCCAGAGCGAGAGCATCACCAGGTACTGGGTATAGGTGAGATCCAGCTTGTCCAGCAGCGGCCGATAGGCACGCATCACCGCATTGGAGGCGCTGTAGAGGGCAAAACAGACCTGCTTTTTCAATTCGCTCATGGAGGACCTCGCTGACGACAAGGGGGGCAGTATACCCCATCAACTTCGGGGCTGAATAGTTTGCACACAAAACAGTTGCCAGCCCCCGCGTTCAGGACTACCCTGATTTTAGTTTGCACACAAACAAAAATGCCAGGCCGCCGCCCGACGCGCGGCCCCACTGCCGGAGAATGCCCATGAATGCCATCAGCCATCAAATCCAACTGCTGCGTCGCCCCACCGGTCTCCCCACCCTGGAGGACTTCGCCCTCCGGGACGTGCCCCTGCCCGCCCTGCAGGAGGGAGAGGTGCAGGTCGCCAACCAGTGGCTGTCGGTGGACCCCTACATGCGCGGCCGCATGAGCGAGGCAAAAAGCTACGTTCCTCCCTTCCCCCTCAACGGTCCCCTCGACGGCGGCGCCATCGGCACGGTACAGGCATCGCGCCACCCCGATTTCAAGGTGGGGGACAAGGTGAGCAGCATGCTGGGCTGGCGGGATGCCTTCGTGGCAAACGCCGCCCAGCTCACCCGCCTGCCCGACACCACCCTGCCGCCCCAGCGCTTCCTCGGCGCCCTCGGCATGCCGGGCATGACCGCCTGGGCGGGCCTGCACAAGGTGGCACACCTGAAGGCCGGTGAAACCCTGCTGGTCTCGGCAGCCTCCGGGGCGGTCGGCACCATGGCGGTCCAGCTCGCCAAGCAGGCGGGGGCCAGGGTCATCGGCTCCACCGGCTCGGCCGACAAGGTCGCCTACCTCAAGACCCTGGGAGCCGATGCGGTGATCAACTACCGGGAGACCCCTGATCTCGACGCCGAGCTGGCCCGCCTCGCCCCCGAAGGCATCCACGTCTACTTCGAGAACGTGGGGGGCGCCATGCTGGATGCCGCCCTCAACCACCTGGTGGTGCACGGGCGCATCGTGCTGTGCGGCCTCATCGAGCAGTACAACAGCAACGGCCAGGCCAGCGGCCCGCGCAACCTCTCCCAGGTGATCCGCAAGCGCATCCTGATGCAGGGGCTGCTGGTCTCCGATCACTGGCAACACTACGGGGCGTTCCTGGCCGAGGCCATGCCGGCCTTCGAGGCGGGCACCCTCCAGGCCGAGGAGACCGTCAGCGAGGGGCTGGCCAGCATGCCGCAAGCCTTTATCGGACTGTTCCAGGGCCGCAATACCGGCAAGATGCTGGTCAGACTGCCCTGATCCGGAGGCATTTCCCATCTATTTAACAGATAGAATATCGCCAGACCCATCCATTTAAGCGATGGAAAATCGGCATCCGATCGCCCTTGAACAGGCGGCTTGCACAACGGGCCCATCCCCCCTAAGGTAGGCCCGTTTTCCCTGGCGCACCCCGCCGTCTCAGCAAGGAGCCTCCCCTATGTCTACCCCCTATCCCCGCGTCGGTGTCGGCGTCATTCTCACCAATGGCCAGGGCCAGGTACTGCTTGGCAAGCGCAAGGGCAGCCATGCCCCCTACTGGTCCATCGCAGGCGGTCATCTGGAATTGGGGGAGACCTTCGAGTCGGCAGCCATCCGGGAGGTGGCGGAGGAGACCGGCTTCGTCATCCACCAGCCTCGCGTCATCGCCGTCACCAACAACCTGGAGACCTGGCGCGAGAGCGGCCTGCACTACATCTCGGTCACCTTGCTGGCAGAGGTGGACGGGGAGCCGCAACTGCTGGAGCCGGAAAAATGCGAGGGCTGGAGCTGGTGCGACCCGCACACTCTGCCCGAGCCTCACTTCGATGCCAGTCGCCAGTCCATCGCCTGCTGGCTGGCGGGACAATGCTACCTGCCCCAGGCACAACCGGCCCCCTGACCCTCACCGGCAGGCTGCCGCGCGTCACCCCGGTACCTCTCGTCTGCTGGCGGAGGCGACCAGCCCCCCGCCAGCCCCTGTTGATGGCAGGCAGCGCGGGAGGGCGTACCGTCACCAAACTGTCACTTTTTTGTCATATTATCCGGGCCAGGATGATGACGAGGAGGGGAAGATGGGACAGGTATTCATGCAGTTCTTGTGGCTGGGGTGCATCAGTTTTGGCGGGCCGGCCGCCCATATCGGCTATTTTCAGCGCACCTTTGTCCAGCGGCTGGGCTGGCTGAGCCAGGCGGAGTTCGCCCAGTTGCTGGCCCTGTGCCAACTGCTGCCGGGTCCGGCCTCCAGCCAGCTCGGCTTTGCCATCGGCCGCCACCGCGCCGGCATCAGCGGCGCCCTGGCCGCCTTCGTCGGCTTTACCCTCCCCTCCTTCCTGCTGTTGCTGGCGGCCGCCGTCGGTCTGGGTCAGCTTGCGGGCAGCCTCTGGCTGGACGCCGCCCTGCACGGCCTCAAGCTGCTGGCGCTCGTCGTGGTGGCGGATGCCGTGCTCACCATGAGCCGCCAGTTCTGCAAGACGGCACTGCAACAGGGGGTCATGGTGGCCACCGCCGCCGCCCTCTGGTGCGCCCCCGGGCTTCTGACCCAGGTCGCCATGCTGCTCGGCGCGGCCCTGCTCTGTGCCTTGCGCGAGCCGCACCCGGGGAGTCAGGGCCTCGCGTCCACTCCTGCTCGCCAGCCTCACTGGCCGACCCTGCTGCTGTTCGCCCTGCTGTTCGTCGGCCTGCCCCTGGTGGCGAGCGGCCCCGTCAGCCAGTTGCTGGCCGAGTTTTACCGGGCAGGCAGCCTGGTGTTTGGAGGTGGTCACGTGGTGCTGCCCCTGTTGCAGGAGAGCCTGGGTCACCACCTGAGCGAGCAGCAGTTCCTGACCGGCTACGGCCTGGCCCAGCTGGTACCCGGCCCCATGTTCACCCTGGCCACCTACCTGGGCGCCGTGCTGCTGCCCGCCACTCCCCTCATCGGAGCGCTGCTGGCGACCCTGGCGCTCTTCCTGCCGGGTTTCTTGCTGCTCTGGGCGCTGGGCCCCTGCTGGCAGCACTGGCTGGCCCGCCCCCGTCTGGCGGGGGCCGTGGCCGGTATCAACGCCGCCGTGGTGGGGCTGCTGCTGGCGGCCCTCTATCAGCCGGTGTGGCAGAGCGCCGTGCTCTCCCCCACCGATCTGGCGCTGGCCGCCGTCGGCTTCTACCTGCTGCGGGTGCCACGGCTCCCCGTGCTGCCCCTCGCCGCCCTGCTGACGGGGGCAGCCCTGTTGTTGGCCTGACGAACCCGCGACAAGTCAGGCAGCGCCCGCCGGGCTGTCGGTCGTGGATCTTCTCCCCGAAGGGAGGCAAAGAGAGCAAGATCCGTCAGGACAGCTCGGGCCCGTTGGCCGATAGTGGGCAGCACAGAGGAGAGACCATGGATCACAACCAGACAGAGGCCTACCGCCGACGCTTTCAAACGGTGACAGAGCACATCGAGCGCCATCTCGACGACGACCTGTCGCTGGAGCGGCTCAGCGCCGTGGCGCACTTTTCGCCCTTTCACTTTCATCGGCAATTTGCCGCTTACTGCGGCGTGCCGCTGGGGCGTTACATCCAGCTGCTGCGGCTGAAGCAGGCCTCTTACCGGTTGGCATTCGCGCCTCTGGACAAGGTGACTGATATCGCCCTCGATGCCGGCTTCCAGCATGGCGAATCTTTCAGTCGCGCCTTCAAGCAGACGTTCGGCCTGACGCCCAGCCAGTTCAGGCAGCACCCGGACTGGGCCAACTGGCATCGCTGCCTGCCACGGCCCCCCACAAAGAGGATTGACCCCATGCGAGTCGACATCATCCAGTTCCCGCAGACCGCCGTCGCCGCCCTGACCCATCAGGGCCTGCCCGAGCGCATCAACGACACCGCGGCGCGCTTCATCCAGTGGCGCAAGGCCACGGGCGGCTCCCCGGTCGCCACCAGCCGGACCTATGGTCTGGCGCCGGACGACCCCGCCACGACGGAGGGTGCGGCGTTTCGCTTTACCCTCTGTGGCAGCGTCGAGTCCCCCGTCGCCGAGGACAATGAATGGGGCGTGAAGAATGCCCTCATCCCGGCCGGGCGCTGCGCCGTGGTACGCCACCACGGCTCCCACGACCTCCTGGCCGACTGTGCCCGGGCGCTCTACCGCGACTGGCTGCCCGCCAGCGGCGAAGAGCTGCGGGATTTTCCGCTCTTCTTCCACTACCACAACTTTGTACACGAGGTGCCCACCCATGAGCTGGTCACCGACATCTACCTGCCGCTGGCATAGCCCGGCACCTGACAGGGGGAGATAAAAAAGCGGCGCCTCCGAAGGGAGGCGCCGCTGGTCGTGTCGGGGATCAGGCGTCGGGCTCGAAATCCAGGCTCAGGCTGTTGACGCAGTAGCGCTGGCCGGTCTCGGTCGGCCCGTCGGGGAAGACGTGGCCGAGGTGGGAGCCGCACTGGCTGCAGGTGATCTCCACCCGCTTCATGCCGTGGCTGTTGTCCTCGGTGTAGGTCACCGTCCCCTCGATGGCCCGGTCGAACGAGGGCCAGCCGCAGCCCGCGTCGAACTTGGCGCCTGAGTGGAACAGCACCTGCTTGCAGCAGACGCAGTGGTAATCGCCGCTCTTGCGGTTGTGCAGCAGTGCACCGCTGTAGGGACGCTCGGTCCCTTTCTCCCAGCAGACGTGGAACTGCTCTGCACTCAGCTTGTCGCGCCACTGTTCAGGGTTGTTACTGCTCATTCCGGCTCCTCACCACTGATAACGGTGCCCAGCATACCCAGTCAGGGCGCCTGGCTCTACCCCGCCAGCGGGAACTGTGATCCCGTTGGCAACACGGCGACAACATCCGCTGCCACCACCCCTTCACTCGCCAGCACCGCCGCCGGCAGGGCGACCCGCTCCAGCAGCTTGAGGGAGTGGGCACGCCCCACCGCCACCTGCCGCTTGATGTCGTCCGGCAGGAAGGGCAGGCCGTCGTTGGTGGCGGTGTCGATGGTCTGGATCCACTCCATGCCCTCCCCCGGCGGCGGCAGGCGGAACTGGATGTCATAGTCGCTGGCGTTGAACAGCACGTACCAGCGCTCCCCGGTGCAGCCGATCATGCCGATGTCCATGGCAAACGCCTGCCCCATGGGGGCGTGCCAGTCCTGATCGGTGAGCTGATGGCCGTCCGGGTGATACCAGTTCACCTGGTGACAGCTGGTCGCCTTGCCGTTCCAGCCGTCGTCGCTCAGTTGCAGGTTGGAGAAGACCCCGGACTCCGCCCGCAGCGCCATCATCTGGCGGGTGAAAGCGAGCAGCCGCTCGTCCTCCGGACGCAGTTGCCAGTTCACCCAGCTTATCTGGTTGTCCTGACAGTAGGCGTTGTTGTTGCCGAGCTGGCTGCGGCCCATCTCGTCCCCGGCCAGGAAGTGGGGCGTCCCCTGTGACAGCAGCAGGGTGGCGATGAGGTTGCGCTTCTGCTGCTGGCGCAGGTTGTTGATGCGCGGGTCCAGGGTCGGCCCCTCCACCCCGTGGTTGCTGGAGAGGTTGTTGCCGTGGCCGTCCCGGTTGTCCTCGCCGTTGGCCTGGTTGTGGCGCTGGTTGTAGGAGACCAGATCCTCGAGGGTGAAGCCGTCGTGATAGCAGAGGTAGTTGACGCTGGTGTGGGGGGAGCGCCAGTTCTTCGGGAAGAGATCCCGCGAGCCCACCAGACGGGTGGCAAAATCCCCCATCTTGCCCGCATCCCCGCGCCAGAAGGCGCGCACCGTGTCGCGGTAACGATCGTTGATCTCCAGCCACTGGCTCGGAAACTGGCCGAGACGATAGCCGAAGGGGCCGATGTCCCAGGGTTCGGCGATGAGCCTGACCCGCGCCAGCACGGGATCCGCCATCATGGCCTTGAAGAAGGCGCTCATGGGATCGAACTCCCCTGCTTCCCGCGCCAGGGTGACCGCCAGATCGAAGCGGAAACCGTCCACCTGCATCTCGGTGACCCAGTAGCGCAGGGCATCGAGCACCAGCCGCAGGGTGTTGGGGTGATCCAGATTGACACTGTTGCCGCAGCCGGTGACGTTGGCGTGGCGATGGTAATCCGGACCATGGGCACCCGACTCGAAGGCGTAGTAGCCCGCGTTGTCAAACCCCTTGAGGGAGAGCATGGGGCCGTCGAAGCCCGACTCCGCGGTGTGGTTGTAGACCACATCCAGGATCACCTCGAGTCCCGCCCGGTGCAGCTCGCGCACCATGGTCTTGAACTCGGTCACCGCATCCTTCGCCCCGTAGCGCGGTTCGGGCGCGAAGAAGGCGATGGGGTTGTAGCCCCAGTAGTTGGTGAGCCCCAGCTGCTCGAGCCTGGGCTCGGACATGAAGGCCGCCACCGGCATCAGCTGGACCGAGGTCACCCCCAGCCCCTGCAGATGCTCGATCATCAGCGGGTGGCTGATGCCCAGATAGGTGCCCTGCAACGCCTTGGGGATGCCGGGGTGCTGGCGGGTGAACCCTTTGACGTGGGTCTCGTAGAGCACGACCCGCTCCGGCGGGATGCCGGGCTTGCCGGCCCCCTGCCAGTCGAAGGCATCGTCCACCACCACCGACTTGCCCACCATGGCCGCGCTGTCCCCCTCGTAAAGGGCATCGTCCCAGTGGGTGGCACGGCTGAGCGCCCGGGCGTAGGGGTCTATCAGCAGCTTGTCCGGGTCGAACAGCAACCCCTCCTGGGGAGCGCCATGCACCCGGTAGCCATAGCGCTGACCGGCCTTGACCCCGCGCACGTGGCCGAACCAGTACTGGCCGCGCCGACCGGGCAAGGGGAGACGCGCCAGCTCTTGCTCCTCGTCGTCGAACAGGCAGAGCTCCACCTTGTCCGATTGGGGAGCCCAGACACAGAAGTGGCAGCCCGTCTCGTCCAGACGGGCGCCAAGCGGGTGATCTACCCCGTTTTCCATTTCAAACATCAGGACTCCTGTTTGATGAACAAGGTCGCGAGCGGCGGCAAGTCCAGCACCAGGCTGTGTGCCATCCCCTGCCAGGGGGTCGCCTCGGCGACGAAGACCAGACCCACATCATAGTTGCTGCCCCAGTAATGCTCGCTGTCGGTGTTGAGCACCACCCGATAGCGACCGGCAGCCGGCACCCCGAGACGGTAACCGATGCGCGGCACCGGGGTGAAGTTGCAGGCCACCACCAGCGGATGGGCCCCCAGCTTGTCGGCCCGCAGCCAGGCGAAGATGCTGTTGTCGGCATCGTTGTGATCCAGCCAGCGGAAACCTGCCTGTTCATAATCCGCCTGATACAAGGCAGGTTCATGACGATAGAGGTGGTTGAGATCCCGGATCAGCCGCTGCTGGCCGCCGTGCCTGGGGTACTGCAACAGGTGCCAGGGCAGCTGGGCATCATGATTCCACTCGTTGCTCTGGGCGATCTCGGTGCCCATGAAGTTGAGCTTTTTGCCGGGGTGGGCATACATGAAGCCCATGTAGGCGCGCAGGTTGGCGGCCTGCTGCCACTCGTCCCCCGGCATCTTGTAGAGCAGGGAGTGCTTGCCGTGGACCACCTCGTCATGGGAGAGGGACAGAATGAAGTTCTCGTCATAGTGGTACACCATGGAGAAGGTCATGTCGTTGTGGTGGTAGCGACGGTGAATGGGCTCTTTTTGCATGTAGCTGAGGGTGTCGTGCATCCAGCCCATATTCCACTTGAAGCCAAACCCCAGGCCGCCAAGGAAGGTGGGGCGGGAGACCCCGGCAAAGGCGGTGGACTCCTCGGCGATGGTCATGGCGTGGGGGTACTTGCCGTACACCTCCTCGTTGGTCCACTTCAAGAGGCTGATCGCCTCGTAGTTGTGGTTACCGCCATCGACGTTGGGCACCCACTCACCGGCGTTGCGGGAGTAATCCAGATAGAGCATGGAGGCGACCGCATCCACCCGCAGGCCGTCGATGTGGAACTTGTCGAGCCAGAACAGGGCGCTGGCCACCAGGAACTGGCGCACGGTGTCGCGACCGAAGTCATAGATGTAGGAGTTCCAGTCCGGGTGCCAGCCACGGCGCGGATCTTCGTACTCGTAGAGCGGCGTGCCGTCGAAGCGGGCCAGGCCGTGGGCATCGGACGGGAAGTGGGCGGGCACCCAATCCAGAATCACGCCGATCCCCGCCTGGTGGCACTGATCCACGAAGTATTTGAAATCGTCGGCCGTGCCGTAGCGGCTGGTGGGGGAGAACATGCCCACCGGCTGGTAGCCCCAGGAGCCGCTGAAGGGATGCTCGGAGACTGGCAGCAGCTCGATGTGGGTGTACTCCATCTCCTTGATGTAATCCACCAGTTCCACCGCCAGCTCGCGCCAGCTCAGGCTGTCGCCGTTGGAGTGACGCTTCCAGGAACCCACGTGCAGCTCGTAGATGGAAAGGGGCTGCTCGCGCTTGTCATTGAGCTGACTCTCGCGCCAGTCGGCGTCCTGCCACTGGTACTGGCCGTGGTCATAGACCACGGAGGCGAACGAGGGGTACTGCTCGCAGTAGAAGCCCACCGGGTCGCTCTTGTGGGGCAGGCGATTGCCCGCCGGGTCTTTCAGTTCGAACTTGTAGCGATCCCCGGCCTTGAGCCCCGGCACGAATAGCACCCAGTGGCCGCACTGGCTGCGCTGCATGGGGTGACGGCGGCCATCCCAGAAGTTGAAATCGCCGATGAGGCTCACCGCCGTGGCGCTCGGCGCGTAGACGGCAAAGCGTACCCCTTCCACCTGCTGGCCGAGGTGCGTCACGGTGCGCAACTGGGCGCCGAGGGTGTGGTAGAGGTTTTCCGGTTGCCAGGTGAGTTCCGCCAGCCCTTCCCAGGCGGCAGCCTGGAACTGATAGGGGTCGATGATGTCGGCACTGGCGTCGGCGTAGGTCGCGATGAGCTGGTAGGGGAAGGGATTCTTGCGGCGGGTGAAAACAGTTTCAAAGAGGCCCGCTTCGTCAGCGGCGGTCAGGGTGGCAACTATCTTGCCTGACTTGAGATCCCTGACCCGGACCTCGAGTGCATCGGGCAACCAGGCGGTGAGTTTCAGGCCTGGCCCATCCGGATTGGCCAGCAGGCCTAGATGGGAGAAGGGATCGGCACAGCGGGCGGCAACCAAACGTTCAACGGGCATCGACATTTCCTTTGATGGCTGAACATCCGCTTCGGCCGAAGCCAAAGCGGATGAAAGTGAGTCACATGTTGGCGTTCAAGGCTCAACGGCTGGCCTCGTCACGGGCCCGGCTCATCTTGCCCGCCAGATTCTTGAGCGCCTCGTCGGCGAAGATATCCTCCAGATCCCGGGAGAGCTTGCGACGCCAGTTGGGGTACTCGTAGCTGGTACCCGGCACGTTGACCGGCTTGTCCATCTCCAGCCAGTCTTCGAGCTGGGTGCTGAACAGGGCACAGCTGCCGCGGGACATGTGCAGTTGCAGACCGTGGTTGAGCTCGGTATTCATGCCGACCCAGTTCACGTCGTGACTGATATTGCCAGAGATGACCCCATGAGCATGCAGGCTGTCAAGGATCCGCTGCTTGGCCTGGTGGCGATCAGCATACAGGGTCTTGAGTACGTCTTCATCCGGGTACAGGCCCAGTTCGCGTCCCAGCGCCAGATCGTCGCAGTGCCAGAAGCCTTTGAGGGTCGGCATGTCGTGGGTGGTCAGGGCGGACATCGCCTGCTCGGCGTAGTGCGCCGGGGAGATGAAGCCACCATCGTCCTTGGAGCGCTCGAAGAAGAACACCTTGTAGGAGTGGACGCCGTTCTCTTTCAGGGTCACGTCGATCCCCTCCGGCACGGTCCCCAGATCCTCGCCGATCAGCAGGCACTGGTTGCGATGAGACTCGAGGGCCAGGATCCCCAGCAGATCGTTCACCGGATAATAGATGTAGGCCCCCTTGGCGGCCGACTCTCCGGGCGGCACCCACCACAGGCGCAGCAAGGCCATCACGTGGTCGATGCGCAGGGCGCCGCAGGAGCGCATGTTGGCACGGAACAGATCCACCATGGGCTGGTAGGCGGCCTCGAACAGCTGGTTCGGGTTCATGGGGGGCAGGCCCCAGTTCTGGCCGAGGGGGCCGAGAATGTCGGGCGGTGCACCGACCGAGGCTTTCGGGCAGTAGAGATCCCGGTTTGCCCAGATCTCGGTGGAGCCTTCGGAGACGCCGACCGCCAGATCCCGGTAGATCCCCATCACCATGCCGGCGGCCTTGGCGCGGGCATCGGCCCGGGCCAGCTGCTCGTCAGCCAGGAACTGCAGATAGAGATAGAAGGCCACATCCTGCTGGTGCTCGGCCATCCAGGCCGCCACTTCGGGGTTGTGGTAATCGCGCAGCGCCTCGGGCCAGACCGGCCAGCCCCAGGCATTCTCGCCTTTGGCATAGAAATGGGCCTGCAGGGCGTCAAACGCTGCCTGCTGTTGCAGGCTGTCACCGCCGGCAGCCACGAAGGCATCGAACGCAGCCTGACGCTCGGCGCTGAAGCTGGCCTGGTCGAACACCTGGCGCAGCATCCCGATCTTGGTCTGGATGACGCCGGTGTAATCCACATTGTCCTTGACCCGCAGGGAGGTGAGGTGCTGCTGGAAGGCCGGGCTCGCCACTTCCGCTTTCAGGCGATCGTTGCCCACGAATTCGGGCACCGCTTCCACATCGATATAGGCGACGTTGAGCCAGCGACGGGAAGAGGGGCTGTAAGGGCTGGCACTCTCCGGGTTCGCCGGATAGAGGGCATGAATGGGGTTGAGACCGACGAAGTGGGCTCCCCAGGCGGCGGCATTCTCAACCAGCTGGCCGAGATCGCTGAAATCGCCGATGCCCCAGTTGTGGCGGCTGCGCAGGCAGTAGAGCTGGACGCTCGGGCCCCACACCTTGCGACCATTGGCGATGGGCGCCTGCTTGTAGCAGGACTTGGGGGCGACGATGAGACGCATGGTGGCCAGCGGCTCGTCATTGCCCTCTTCCAGCAGGATGAGCTGGTGATAACCCAGCGCAGGCTGCACATCCAGGGTGACGCGATAGGCCTGACACTCCATCTCCTCGAACTCGGCCACCCCGACCAGCTCACCCTCGATGGGAGTGAGTTGACCGGACAGCACTGCACCCTGCTCCTGCTGGAGCTGCCAGGTGAGGGCATCGTTGACGAATTCGATGGGGAGGCGAACCTCAAGAGTAACGGCGTCGCCGCTGCGTACCACCATCACGGGATCCAGCGCGCGCAGCCAGTGCTGGCGGTGCTCCTGCTCAAGCTGTTCGGACAGGGCGGCCTCGTCATCGACGCGGTAGCCCATGGCGCCCAGCATGGCGGCCTTGCTCTCTTCCGATACCAGGGCCGGCTGGCCCCAGGCATCAACATACTCACTGGCAATGCCTTTGGCGGCAGCCAGCTGTTCAATCAGGGTGGTCATAGTTTGAGAATTCCCGCTGTGGATTCTGTCTACGCTATTTTGTGATTAATTTTTATGGTTGGTACTTGAACAGTGGCTCTTTGGCCATGCTAAACCGCGCACATTTTTACATATCTCCCCGGCTGGATGTGTGACCGGGCAGGCACTATTGTTGTTCTCTGCCACCGACTTTGCTGATGATGCATTCAACAAAAGTTGGTAGCCAGTTACATAAACCGAAAATAAATTTCACAGTTTTTCATGATATAGCGCAATTTCGCGCAGATTGTTGGTTGACTCGCGAGGGAGTTCTAGTAAATTTACAAACGGAATTTTCTTTGACTACTGAACAGTTAGGTAACCAATTATGACTATCAAAGTAGGTATTAACGGTTTTGGCCGTATCGGTCGTTTCGTTTTCCGTCTGGCCGCTGAGCGTGCTGACATCGAAGTGGTTGGTATCAACGACCTGATCGACGTTGACTACATGGCTTACATGCTGAAGTACGACTCCACTCACGGTCGCTTCAAGGGCACTGTTGAAGTCAAAGACGGCAACCTGATCGTCAACGGCAAAACCGTACGTGTTACCGCTGAACGTGACCCGGCCAACCTGAAATGGGGCGAAATCGGTGTTGACGTTGTTGCCGAAGCCACCGGTCTGTTCCTGACCGACGAAACCGCTCGCAAGCACATCGCTGCCGGTGCCAAGAAAGTCGTACTGACCGGCCCGTCCAAAGACGCTACCCCGATGTTCGTCATGGGCGTCAACCAGGACTCCTACGCTGGCCAGGACATCGTTTCCAACGCTTCCTGCACCACCAACTGCCTGGCCCCCATCGCCAAGGTTCTGAACGATACCTTCGGTATCGAATCCGGCCTGATGACCACCGTTCACGCTACCACTGCTACCCAGAAGACCGTTGATGGTCCGTCTGCCAAAGACTGGCGCGGTGGCCGCGGTGCGGCTCAGAACATCATCCCGTCCTCTACCGGTGCTGCCAAGGCTGTTGGCGTGGTCATCCCGGAACTGAACGGCAAGCTGACCGGCATGGCCTTCCGCGTTCCGACTCCGGACGTGTCCGTTGTTGACCTGACCGTCAACCTGAAGAAAGAAGCGTCCTACGCTGAAATCTGCCAGGCCATGAAGGCTGCCTCCGAAGGCGCCATGAAGGGCGTGCTGGGCTACACCGAAGACGAAGTGGTTTCCACCGACTTCCTGGGTGAGCGTCAGACTTCCGTGTTCGATGCCAAGGCTGGTATCCAGCTGAACAAGACCTTCGTGAAAGTCGTCTCCTGGTACGACAACGAAATGGGCTACTCCAGCAAGGTTCTGGACCTGATCGCTCACATCTCCAAGTAATTTGGGATGCGCAATCGCGTAGCTTGAAAAAAGGCGGCCAATGGCCGCCTTTTTGTATTCTGAATCACGGACCCTTTCTGAATGTCCCCGAGCACTGGAGCCTTTATGACACCGACACGTACGCTGACTGCCCACTGCACCCTGAGCCAGGATGGCCTGCCCCTGCTGACCATAGACAATGAGCACGCCAGGGCCGAGATAAGCCTGTTTGGCGCCCATGTGCTGCGTTACCAACGCCATGGTGAGCCGGCCTCTCTCTGGCTCAGCGACAAGGCGATACTGGATGGCAGCAAGCCCATTCGCGGCGGCATTCCCCTCTGCTGGCCCTGGTTCGGCCCCTCCCCCGCTCGCGTTGGCAGCGGCAAGCCGGCTCATGGCTTCGCACGCAACTGCCTGTGGACGCTGGATGGGGTCTCCGATCACGGGGACGGCACACTCGTCCACCTCTCCCTGCGTGACAACGATGCCAGCAGGACGCTCTGGCCCCATGCCTTCGAGCTGGAGCTGGACGTACTGGTCGGCAAGGAGCTTTCCCTGGTGCTGACCACCCGCAACACCGGCAAGTCAACGCTCACCTACAATGCCGCCCTGCACACCTACCTGCAGATCAGTGCGCCGGAAGCGGTAACCGTGACCGGCCTCGGCGAACCCTATCTGGACAAGCTGACCGGCCGAAACGAACTGCAACAGGGAGCGCTGACCGTCACCGCAGCCATGGATCGCATCTACCGCCAGCCCGATCCCATGGTCAGCGTGCAGGATGGTGAGCGCACCACCCGGGTGGTCAACGGCAACCACGACAGCGTGGTGGTCTGGAATCCCTGGGCGGAGGGCGCCGCGGCCATGGCCGACATGAGTGACGACGGTTATCGCACCATGCTCTGTGTCGAGGCGGCCATCACCGCCGAGGACGGGATCACCGTCCCGCCCGACGAGGAGCACAGCTTCTCCACCGTCATCATCTGACGATACAGATGACGAATAAATAAAGAGGGCTCCCGCGGGAGCCCTCTTTGCATCTTGCCATCAGCGTCAGTCAAGCGTTGCCCAGGGTCTTCAGCTTGAGCTCGGCGGCGAAATCCAGCATGCGGTCGAGCGGGACAAGCGCTTTGAGACGCAGTGCCTCATCCACATGGATCTCGTGACGCTCGGCACCGTCGGTCAGGGCCTCCTTGATGGCCACCAGGCCGTTCATCGCCATCCAGGGGCAGTGGGCGCAGCTGCGACAGGTGGCACCATCACCGCCGGTGGGCGCCTCCACCATCTCTTTCTCCGGGCAGGCCTGCTGCATCTTGTAGAAGATGCCGCGATCGGTCGCCACGATCAGTTTCTGCTGGGGCAGCTCTTTGGCGGCCTTGATGAGCTGGCTGGTGGAACCCACCGCATCCGCCAGCTCGATGACGGAGGCCGGGGACTCCGGGTGCACCAGCACGGCGGCATCCGGGTTCTGGGCCTTGAGCTCGCGCAGCGCCTTGGCCTTGAACTCGTCGTGCACGATGCAGTGACCCTGCCAGCGCAGCATCTCGGCCCCTGTCTTCTTCTCGATATAGGCGCCGAGGTGGCGGTCCGGGCCCCAGATGATCTTGTGACCCTGACTGTCCAGATGTTCGACGATCTCCAGTGCAATACTGGAGGTGACCACCCAGTCGGCCCGTGCTTTCACCGCTGCCGAGGTATTGGCATAGACCACCACGATGTGATCGGGGTGCGCATCGCAGAAGGCGGAGAACTGGTCGATGGGACAACCCAGATCAAGCGAGCACTCGGCCTCCAGCGTCGGCATCAGCACCCGCTTGTGGGGGCTCAGGATCTTGGAGGTCTCTCCCATGAAGCGCACACCGGCCACGATCAGGGTCTGGGCCGCATGGTCGCGACCGAAGCGGGCCATCTCCAGGGAGTCACCCACGAAGCCACCGGTGGCTTCTGCCAGGGCCTGGATCTCGGGATCCGTGTAGTAATGGGCAACCAGCACGGCCTGGCGCGCCTCGAGCAGCACCTTGATCTCGGCGATCAGGGTCGCCTTCTGCTCGGGAGTCAGGGGCTGTGGTTTGGCCGGGAAGGGGTAGTCCATCTCGACTACCGGCGGAATACTGCTCAGTGCATTGCTCATTGCGACTGTTCCATCAACGCTCGGGAAGGCCAAAATTATAACCAGAAGCCGTGCACAAACCCATCAACAAATCCAGTACAGTACAACTGTCAGGACCCGCTCCGACCATATCGTTGTCATTCTTGCCAAAAGGAGTTGTCGAATGAAACAACGTTCGCTCAAGACCAAGTTGTTGTTGCTCACGCTGGGACTTTTTTTCGCCAGTGGCGTCGCCATGACATGGATACAGTCCTCCTCGCTGAACGGCCTGCGCGATGACATCATGGCGCAGACCCGTGGCGCCCTGGAGCAGGAGGTTTCCCGTTCCCTGCAATTCCAGGCAGAGCGGTATGCCGTGCAGATCGAAGACCAGTTGCAGCAGGCCTATCAGATACCGCTCGGCATGGCGGCGCAGCTTGAAGGAAGCATGGCCCAGCCGGACCAGCGGCTGAGCCGCCAGCAAGTGGAGCTCCTGCTTGGCAGCCGCCTGCGCCAGGCAAACGGGATCAGCTCCATCTACGCCCAGTTCGAACCCAACGGTTACGACGGACAGGACGCCGACTGGCAGACGGGCGCCAGCCATTCAGTTGCCGGCAAGGGCAGTCTCGAGGTCTACTTCACCCGGGAACAGAACGGAAACATCGCGCAGCAGACCATAGATGCCGCCACCAGTGACGCCAAGTTCGACACCTCGCGCAATGAATTCGGCATTCGCAACAGCGAGTGGTATCTCTGCGGTCGCGAGACTCGTCGCCCCTGTCTGATGGAACCCTACCTCTACGAGATAAGCCCTGGCCAGAAGATGCTGATGACCAGCCTGACGGTGCCCGTCCTCAAGGATGGCAAGTTTGCCGGGATCACCGGGGTCGACATGAACCTGCCCATCTTCCAGCAACTGGCCGAGCACCTAGGCAAGAGCCTCTATGACAACCAGGCCGAGGTCACCCTGGTCAGCAAGATGGGCTTCATCGTCGGCAGCAACCGCCATTCGGACAAACTGGGGCGCCCCCTGACAGAGGCCGGACTGGTTGCCCCGAATGGACACCCCGCCGATACCGACAGCGATTTCATCCTGCAGCAGCCCATACGGATCGAGGCTGCCGACAACCAGTGGTGGCTGATGATCAAGGTGCCCAAGGCCCTCGCCCTCAGCCAGGCCAACACCATCAGCCAGCAGCTCGGCAGCCTGTTGCAGGCGACCCAGCAGCAGCAGCTGGTTGCCATCGTTGTCATCACCCTGGTGGCCCTGGGCCTGCTTGTCTGGTTCATCCAGACCATCACGGCGCCCCTCTCCCTCATCAGCCGCCACGTCTCCCACCTCGCCAGCAATGAAGGCGACCTGACCCAGCAGATGCGTATCGACACCCACCAGGAGCTCATCGAGCTGGGCAGGCATCTCAATGCCTTCCTCGGCAAGCTGAGGGCCATGGTGCAGGGCAGCAAGCAGATTGGGCAACAGGTGCATCAGCAGGCCAGGGGCATGAAGCAGACGGCCGATGCCATGCGCAGCAGCCTGGATGATCAGAGCCTGGAGCTGGAGAGCGTGGTCAGCGCCATGCACGAGATGAGCACCACGGCAGTCAGCGTGGCGGGCTATGCGGAACAGGCGGCGCAGGAGTCAGAAGCGGCGACCCACCATGTCAGCACGGCCCAGCAGACATTGAGCAGGGCCCGCAGCGAGATCCATACCCTGGTCGAGGACATGCATCAGGCCGACAAGGCGGTCGCCCAGGTCGCCCAGCGCAGCACCAATATCAGCCACATCCTCGATGTGATCCGGGCCATTGCCGAACAGACCAATCTGCTGGCCCTCAACGCAGCCATCGAGGCGGCGCGGGCCGGCGACATGGGCAGGGGTTTTGCCGTCGTGGCGGACGAGGTGAGGGCGCTGGCCAACAAGACCCGCTCATCCACCGACGAGATAGGGCAGCTCATCGGCAGCCTGCAAACCGAGGTCACCAGTAGCCAGCAGTTGATGAGCACGGGGATCGCCCGCTCGGTGAGCACGGTTGAAGGCACGGAGCAGGCCTTCGAGGCACTCAATCAGTTGGTCACCCAGATCCAGCAGATCCATGATCACATCAGCCAGGTGGCGACCGCCGCCGAGCAGCAGAGTGCCGTGAGCGACACCATCAACCAGAACCTGATGCGCATCGGTGACGCCGCCACCACCCTGGGACAAGAGGCCAATGCCAGCCAGCGCCTGAGCGAGGCACTGGAACAGGCGGCCACCACCCTGGCAAGCGAGCTGGATCGACTGCGAACCTGATGGGAGACGGAAACGAAAAAGCCCGCATCGCTGCGGGCTTTTCAATATGGTGGTCGTTACTGGGCTCGAACCAGTGACCCCCTCCTTGTAAGGGAGGTGCTCTCCCAGCTGAGCTAAACGACCTGGGATATGACTGAAATGATGGTGGGTCGTGCTGGATTCGAACCAGCGACCAATTGATTAAAAGTCAACTGCTCTACCGACTGAGCTAACGACCCATCGAAATCATTTTTTAAAGCATGGTGGTCGTTACTGGGCTCGAACCAGTGACCCCCTCCTTGTAAGGGAGGTGCTCTCCCAGCTGAGCTAAACGACCTGGGAT
>NZ_JALIHH010000068.1:0-18406 GCF_022869435.1 Aeromonas sp. LsrichE-8G | reverse complement strand
TCTCAGATTGAAGATTTTGCCTGGCGGCAATAGCGCAGTGGAACCACCTGACCCCATGCCGAACTCAGAAGTGAAACGCTGTAGCGCCGATGGTAGTGTGGCATTCGCCATGCGAGAGTAGGACACTGCCAGGCACCCAATTAAACAGTGATGTGCAAAATCACGTTACTGGCTGCGAGGATGACACCTCATAAAGAAGCAGCAAAAGATTTAGCGAAAGCTAACCGAATGCGGAGCGGTAGTTCAGTCGGTTAGAATACCGGCCTGTCACGCCGGGGGTCGCGGGTTCGAGTCCCGTCCGCTCCGCCACTAAATTGAAAGGCCTTCCCTGTCGGGAAGGCCTTTTTGCTTTCTGGCGTCTGGATAAGAGCTCAGGGAACAAGAGGCAACCGGCGGGTCTGAATCGCCACTTGTCACGGACAACCCGCCTCTTCCCCCCTGTGGTGATTGCGTGTCTGGCATTGTCCCTTTACCCAGGGCTTACCCTTCGCTCTGGTTTGCCTTTGTTCCTCCATCTTTTCCCAACCCTGCCAATCGGCCGGGCTTTGTCGTGTCTGGAGATGAGCACCGCAAGCGCGAAAATACGCTCTGGCCGAGAGTGCCAGAGGACCATCGGGAGCTCATATGCGGATAAGAGATAAGCAAAGCGCTTTTTCTTTCTTCATGGAATATGCATAAGCGGGCATGCTGTACTCAACCCAACGATATGGAGTATCACCATGAAACTGCGAATGACCGCTCTCACCGTTCTCTCCCTGCTGGCTCTCGGTCAGGTCCAAGCCGCCGAGGTGCGGCTGCTGAATGTCTCCTATGACCCGACGCGGGAGCTGTTCCAGGAGTACAACAGTGCCTTTGCCAAGGAGTGGAAGGCCAAAACCGGCGACGATGTGGTGGTGAGCCAGTCACACGGTGGCTCAGGCAAACAGGCTCGTGCCGTGGTGGACGGACTGGAGGCTGATGTGGTCTCCCTGGCGCTGGCCTATGACGTGGATGCGGTGGCCAAGGCAGGTCTCACCGCCAGCGACTGGGAAGGGCGTTTGGCCAACAATGCCTCTCCCTACACCTCCACCATCGTCTTCCTGGTGCGCAAGGGGAATCCCAAGCAGATCAAGGATTGGGGCGACCTGGTGCGCAAGGATGTCGCCATCATCACCCCCAACCCCAAGACCTCCGGCGGTGCGCGCTGGAATTATCTGGCTGCCTGGGGCTATGCGCTGAAGAAAAGCGGCACTGAAGAGGGCGCCAAACAGTTTGTCAGCGATCTGTTCAAGAATGTGAAGGTGCTGGACTCCGGGGCACGTGGCGCCACCACCAGCTTCATCGAACGCGGGCTCGGGGATGTGTTGCTGGCCTGGGAAAATGAAGCGTTGCTGGTGCTCAATCAGCCGGGTACCAGCGACAAGTTCGAACTGGTGGTGCCCTCGGTCTCCATCCTGGCCGAGCCGCCGGTAGCCGTGGTGGACAAGGTAGCCAAGAAGCATGGTACCGAGGCCGTCTCCAAGGCTTACCTCGAGTATCTCTACTCCGACGAAGGGCAGCGCATCATCGCCAAATACCACTATCGTCCGAGCAATCCGGCGATCCTGAAGGAGACAGCGGCCCAGTTCCCCAACCTGACGCTCTTTACTGTCAAGGATCTGGAAGGAGATTGGGACAAGGCACAGAAGAAGCACTTTGCCCAGGGCGGATCGTTTGACCAGATTTACCAACCGGGCCGCTAAGAGACGCAGGCCCCTGTGACAACAGATAGGAGTACCACGATGAACAAGATCCTTCTGGTTCCCGGTCTGCACAACAGTGGGCCGGATCACTGGCAGAGCCGCTGGCACCAGCAATTTCCCCAGTGGCAGAGAATGATGGGTCTGCCCTGGGACAAGCCGGATCTCACGGTCTGGAGCGCCAAGCTGGCGAGCAAGCTCAGGAGCCGGCGCAGCCGGGTCCACCTGGTCGCCCACTCCTTCGGCGCTCTAACGGCCATCGCTGCCGCCAGACTGCAACCAGACAAGGTCTCTTCCATCTTCATCGTTGCCCCTGCCGATCCTGCCCGTTTCGGTATCCCGGATGAGGTGTTGACGGGGTCCATCAAGGTCTCTGCCCAGTTGATCGCCAGCCGCAATGACCCCTGGATGAGTTTCGAGCGGGCAGAGTTCTGGAGCCGGCAGTGGCAGGTGCCGTTGTTCGATGCGGGGGAAGTGGGCCATATCAATGCCCAGTCCGGCCATGGGGAGTGGCACCAGGGGCTCGCTTTGCTCAGCACCCTATACCGCCGTGCCGAAATGGTGGTGGAGCCTGCTCCTGCCGAGTGGGGCAAGCAGGCCGCACTCAGTTTTCGATGAGTGCCCCTCGGATTGTCTCGGCACGATTTCCAGACAGGCTGGCAACTTGGCCAGCGTGACTGACTTTGCATGTTCCCGGTTTTACCGCTCCGTCTTTTAGGTCTTTTATTTATATAAAAGACCTTTTTTTATGCTTATCGCTCTAAAAGCCTTGTTCCACCATTGTTAGATAAAAAAGTGCTTAGCAAAGGCATTATTGGTGTTTGTTGTCCCTGGCCGCCGTGAGCAAAATCGTCACATCCAAAGTATTTATAACAAACGGATGTGTTATGCGATTAAGTTCTTATTCCGTCCTGCCAGGCCTGGGGCCAACGCTGGGCTTCAGTCTGCTCTATCTGGGCATACTGGTGCTGCTGCCGCTCTCGGCACTGGTGCTGTTTGCGGTGAACAACCTGAGCGCCGCCGAGTTCTGGCAGGTGATCGGCTCCCCCCGGGTGCTCGCCTCCTTTCGCCTGAGCTTTGGTGCCGCCTTCATTGCCGCCCTGCTCAACAGTCTGTTCGGTCTGATACTGGCCTGGGTACTGGTGCGCTATACCTTCCCCGGCCGCAGACTGGTGGATGCGCTGATCGACCTGCCCTTTGCCATGCCGACTGCCGTCTCCGGCATCGCCCTGTGCGCCATCTTTGCCCCCAACGGCTGGATTGGCCAATGGGTCGCTCCGCTGGGCATCGAGCTTGCCTACAACCCCATAGGGGTGGTCATTGCCCTGACCTTTATCGGGCTGCCCTTTGTGGTGCGTACCCTGCAGCCGGTGCTGCGGGAAGCGGAGAGCGAGCAAGAGGAGGCGGCCGCGAGCCTGGGTGCCAACCGCTGGCAGACCTTCATCCGGGTACTGTGGCCGACTCTGGTACCTGCGCTGCTCACCGGTTTTGCCCTGGCGTTTGCTCGCGGCGTGGGGGAGTACGGCTCTGTCATCTTCATTGCCGGCAACCTCCCCATGGTGTCCGAGATTGCCCCCCTGATGATCATGAGTCACCTGGAGGAGTATGACTACGCCGGTGCATCGGCCATTGCGTCCGTCATGCTGCTCATTTCCTTTGTGCTGCTGTTGCTCATCAACAAGTTGCAAGCCTGGAGCTGGGCTCGCATCGGAGGAAGCCGTATATGAACGCCTCTACTGCACATCTCGATCAGGCCCAGGAGTCGGCTCCGGCCACCCCGGCGCGTCATCCCCCGGTGACCCATGAACCGGTCTGGGTCAAATGGCTGCTGGTCACCGTCGGTCTGGGCTGGTTTGCCGCCTTGCTGCTGTTGCCGCTGGCCACCGTCTTCATCCAGGCGCTGAGCCCGGGTCTGGCCTTCTTCTGGCACGCCATCAGCGAGCCGGATGCCCTGAGCGCCCTGGGGCTGACCGCTCTGGTGACGCTCTGCTCGGTGCCCCTGAACCTGCTGTTCGGGCTGGCCGCTGCCTGGGCCATCGCCCGGTTCCGCTTCCCTGGCCGGCAACTGCTTATCACCCTCATCGATCTGCCGTTCTCGGTCTCGCCGGTCATCGCGGGCTTGATGTTCGTGCTGCTGTTCGGCAGTCGCGGCTGGTTCGGCGAGTGGCTCAGCGAGCACGACATCAAGATCATTTTCGCTACCCCGGGGATCATCCTGGCGACCACCTTCATCACTGTGCCCTTCGTGGTACGCGAGCTGCTGCCCCAGATGGAGGCGCGGGGCCCGGAGGAAGAGGAGGCCGCCATCATGCTGGGGGCGAGCGGGTTGCAGATGTTCTGGCGGGTGACCCTGCCCGGCATCCGCTGGAGTCTGATGTATGGCCTGCTGCTCTGTACCGCCCGGGCGGTGGGGGAGTTTGGTGCTGTCTCCGTGGTTTCCGGCCACATTCGCGGCCAGACCAACACGCTGCCGCTGCACATCGAGATCCTTTACAACGAGTACCAGACCGGTGCCGCCTTCGCGGTGGCCAGCCTGCTGGCGCTGTTCGGGATCTTCACCCTGCTGGGTGAGACCCTGCTGGCCAGGCTGCGCGGCCAACCGACCCAGTCCCATTGATCCCGAATTAACGGTTATAGGAGAGGCATTCATGAGCATTCAGGTTCAAGGGCTCAACAAGCATTTCAATCAGTACGCGGCGCTGGCCGACATCAACCTCGATTTTCACGACGGTGAGCTGGTCGCCCTGCTCGGCCCCTCCGGCTGCGGCAAGACCACCTTGCTGCGGATCATTGCCGGGCTGGAGCAGGCGGACAGTGGCAGCGTCATCATCCGCGGCGAGGATGCCTCGGATCTCCATGTGCGCGAGCGCAACGTTGGCTTCGTGTTCCAGCACTACGCCCTGTTTCGCCACATGACGGTATTCGAGAACGTGGCCTTTGGCCTGAGGGTCAAGCCGCGCAGCGAACGCCCGGACGAGGCGGCCATCCGCACCCGGGTCAAGGAGCTGCTGGATCTGGTGCAGCTCAGCCACGTCGCGGCACGCTACCCGACCCAGCTCTCCGGTGGTCAGCGCCAGCGGGTCGCCCTGGCCCGGGCCCTGGCTGTGCAGCCCAAGGTGCTGCTGCTGGACGAGCCTTTCGGCGCCCTCGATGCCCAGGTGCGCAAGGAGCTGCGCCGCTGGCTGCGTGAGCTTCACGACGAGCTGCATGTCACCAGTCTGTTCGTGACCCACGATCAGGAAGAGGCCCTGGAGGTGGCGGACCGGGTGGTGCTGATGAACGCCGGCAAGGTAGAGCAGATTGGCACCCCTGCCGAAGTGTATGATCAGCCCGCCAGTGCCTTCGTGCACAGCTTCCTTGGCAGTGTGAACCTGTTTCGTGGCAGGGTGGCCGGGCAGGGGCTCGGCATCGGTGAACAGCAACTGGGTGGCCCCATCCCCTCCCATCTGGCAGAAGGGAGTGCGGCCATCGCCTATGTGCGCCCCCACGAGCTGGAGATCCTGCCCTCGGATGCCCCCGGTGGCATTCGCGCCACCATTACCCGCCTGCTGCCAATGGGGCCGCGCATTCGAGTGGAACTGCGTGGCGATGGGGAGACGGGAGGCGCCCACTACGAGGCCGAACTGAGCAAGGAGGCCGCCCGGGCCTTTGCCCCCGGCCAGGGGGTGCGTCTGGTGGCCAGGCAGGCACAGCTCTATCCCGACTACCAGATCTGAGGGCAAGCCGCGAGGTGCGGCCCTCTTTCAGGCTTGCTGCCGGGCTATGATCCCGGCAATCCATAACAAGAGGACGGTGGCACGAGCCACCGCCACTCAGCGCAGGAGGCGATGAGGTGAACTTTCAGCAATTGCGAATCATTCGGGAGGCGGCACGGCGGGATTACAACCTGACCGACGTGGCCAATGCCCTCTTTACGTCCCAGTCCGGGGTCAGCCGCCACATTCGCGAGTTGGAGGAGGAGCTGGGGCTCGGCCTCTTCATTCGCTATGGCAAGCGTCTGCTCGGCATGACCGAGCCGGGCAAGGAGTTGCTGGTGATCGCCGAGCGTATCCTGGGGGATGCCGACAACATCCGCAAACTGGCGAGCACCTTTGCCAATCGCGACTCAGGCCGGCTGCTCATCGCGACCACTCATACCCAGGCCCGTTATGCCCTGCCGCGGGTAGTGAAGGCGTTTCGGGAGCAATTTCCTCTGGTACAGCTGGAGCTGCGTCAGGGGAGCCCGGAGGAGATAGTGCGGCTGGTGCAGACCGGCGAGGTGGACATCGGCATCAGCAGCGAGCAGCTCGACAAGAGCGAAGGGGTGGTGGCCTTTCCCTACTACCGCTGGCACCACAATATCGTCGTGCCGGAGCAGCACCCTCTCACTGCCGAGCGGGAGCTGACCCTGGCCGCTCTGGCCCACTGGCCCATCGTCACCTATCAGGCCGGCCTCACCGGTCGGGCACGGGTGGATGATGCCTTTGCCGAGGCGGGCATAGTGCCGCAGATCCTGCTGACCGCCCAGGACTCCGACGTCATCAAGACCTATGTCGAGTTGGAGATGGGGGTGGGCATACTGGCGGACATGGCGTTCGATTCCCTGCGGGACAAGGGACTGGTGCAACTGGACGGCAGTCGGTTGTTTGCGCCGCACACCGCCTGGATCGGCCTCAAGCAGGGACAGTTCCAGCACAACTTTGCCTGGCAGTTCATCCAGCTCTGCAACCCCGAGCTGGCGCTGGCGGAGATCCAGGCCCGCGCCATGAGCAACGAGCCCCTGATCGATTACCAGATTTGAACCGAGGGGGGGGATGAAAAACGGGGAGCCATGGGCTCCCCGTTTGTTTGATGTTGACCTGATCTGGCACGGGAAACGCCGAGCGGGTTCTCGCCAGGTCGGAGACGTCCCATCACTGCGCTGTCCAGGCCTCCTGCCAGTGGGAGCCTATGCCCGGTTCATACTGGGTGGCCGTGCTCGCCCACTGGCTGCACCAGCCGCTGTAGGGGAAGGGTTTGCACTGATAGACCTTGCCGTTTTTCGGCTGCAGCACCCGGGTTCCGGCGGTGTAGGACTTGAGGCCGTCCGGGAAAGTGAACTGGTAATCGCCCCCGCTTGCCGGATCCTTGAACATGAGATCCAGGGTCTGTTGCACCGCGTCACCACCGGCCTTGGGTTTGCCCTCGATCACCAGCTGATGGTGGCCCGCACTCAAGCCGGTCAGCGCCATGGAGAAACTCTGGCTGCCGTCCTTGATGTCGGCACTGCTCTGTCCCCTGGCGACACCGCCGTGGTCATAGAGGGTGTTGGTGATGGCGAGATCCCCCTGGGCCGTGACGGTGAACATCAGGGTGAGCTTGCCGTTGTCGAGCGTGTAGTCGCTCGCCAGACCGCTCACGCTGATCCCGTTCTCCACCGGGGGCTGCTGTTGCTCAAGCTGGATCTCGACCCGTTGCAGGTTGCTGCCAGCCTTGAGGTAGACCGGGTTCTGGCCATAGACGGGGTTGAACTGGCCGTCCGTACCTTGCTGGCCAGCACGGATCTGGCTTTGCTCGGCGTTGATCTTGCTCGCCAGGGCGTGGGCCCAGTTGTTCTTCTGGCCCTGTCCGGCGCTGGCGATGGTCAGCTCGGTCTGGAGATCGGTGCGCTCGCCATTGGCATCGAACACCCGGGTTCTGGCTTTGTCACCCGCCACCAGGTCGATGGAAGGATAGATGGTCCCTCCCTGGCTCCAGGTCAGCGGTGGCTGGGTGCCATCCTTGAACCGGGCATCGATCAGGTTGTAGAAGCTGTTGGCGGTATCCCCTACCTCCCACACCCCGAGAATGACCTGATAACCGGTACGCGGGGGCAGGGTGCACTGATGGGTCACCTGTTTGGGGGGCTGCACCATGTTGCCGTCGATGACGCAGAAGGGATTGAGATCGAACGCATCCCGGGTGAGGGGCTGGTTCGGGTTCCAGTCCTGCTTGGTGAGGTAGTAGCGCCAGTTGCGGGTCACGTGGTTGGCAGTGAAGGTCCAGCTGATGGCGAAGGGACCGGCCTGCACCTCACGCTTGGTCCAGCGATCGAGGGTCTGGGTGTTGAGCTCGCCGAATTGAGGGTGACCGGCCGAGGCTATCTGGCCGTCGGCGGGGCCGCCATCGGGGAAGCCGGAGGGGGCTTCCAGGCTCTGGGGTTCCCACTGGATGGCGCCACACTGGCTGTTGCCCCCTGTCTTGCACAGGTAGTTGCGCCCTTCGGGCTGGCTGATGTAGCCGTGAGCGAGTACGCCGCCACTGGCCAGCAGCGCCAGCGCCGCCGCGAGATGGGTGAGTCGGATATTTGCTGCCATACATTCCTCTGTTCGGTGATGTGGGCAGTCACGTTGGCAGGGGAGTTCCCCGAAACACGGTGCTGCAACCCCGCTATCCTGGACAGCTTGTCTTTAGACCGGAGGCTTTGCGTCCTGGCCTTTCAACCAGTTTGCCAAATGACTACAGAAAGGATCATGGTGCCGCCTGTGGCGACCACTCATCATGACTATATTTTGTTAAAGAATTAAGTGTAAAAATTGACAGTGCCATCTCATCGGAGCAGCGCATCAGCGGCAGATCACTCCCTCGGGATCTGCGCGCTGGTTCAGTGCGAGAGGGTGGCCCGGGAGAGGCTCCCGTGGCCATGACAGGAAAGGAGCCCCTGCAAGCTTGGCAGGGGCTCACGGGGCCACTCAGTGGCGGGGTTGCATGCCTGCTCGGGAAGAGGACGCCTGGGTCGGTCGCATCATCCTGTCCTGGGCTTGGGCGTTGTCCAGCTTGAACACCGCCAGTCGCTCGTCGAGGCTTCGGGAGAGACCGGCCAGCAGTTCGCTCTCCTGGGCCAACTGGGAGGCCGCCTGGGACATCTCTAGCGCCGAGTCGTTGATGCCGCTGACGTTGCGGTTCATGTCTTCCGCCACCATGCTCTGCTGCTCCGCCGCCGTGGCGATCTGGGTCGCCATGTCACTCACGTGCTGGATGTGATTGACGATGAGGGAGAGATCCTGCCCCGCCTTCTCGGACTGGTTGACGCTGCTCTCCGCCAGCTTGCGGCTGGCGTCCATGGCGTTGGCGGCGGTGACAGCCCGTTGCTGCAACTGGGTGATGGTACTCTGGATCTCCTCGGTGGAGTGGCGGGTGCGACTGGCCAGCTGGCGCACCTCGTCGGCCACCACGGCGAAGCCACGGCCCTGCTCGCCGGCCCGGGCCGCCTCGATGGCGGCGTTGAGGGCCAGCAGGTTGGTCTGCTCCGAGATGGCGCTGATGACCGCCGTCACCTCGCTTATCTGCATCACTCCCTCCTTGAGCTGGTTGACCTGCGAGGTGGCCTGATCCACCTCGGTGGCCAGCGCCTGGATGCCGTGCACGCTGGCATGGACATCCTGGTTGCCGAGCCCGGCCTCGCTGGTGGCATCCTGGGTGTCGCGGGCCGTATTCTCGGCGTGACCCGCCACGTCGGCGATGGTGGCGCTCATCTCGTTCATGGCGGTGGCGAGCTGGGCGAGCTGATCCCGCTGACTGTTGACCGCCTGGTTGGTCTGTTCGGCGGAGGCTGCGATGCGCAGGGCGGCATCCGCCACGTTGCGGGCCCCCTGGCTCGCTTCCAGCAGGGCGCGGCGGATGGCATCCAGCCCCTGGTTGGTGGAGCTGGCGACGGCGCCGAGCTCATCCCTGCCCAGCACCGGGATGCTGACCACCAGATCGCCGGCCGCGACCCGGGCCATGGCCTTGTTGATCTCGGCCAGGGGATTGACGATGGAGCGGCTGATGGCGAGTCCCAGCAGCCCCATCAACAGGATCACCAGCAAGGTGGCGCCACCCATCCACTCATATTGCGACCACATGGTGGCCTCAATGTCCTGCAACAACACACCGGAGCCCAGGATCCAGCCCCAGGGCTGGTAGCCCGTCACCAGCGACATCTTCTGGGCCGCCTCGCCGGACGGGGAGACCCACTGATACTCCAGCCTGCCCTGGTGGCCGCCCTTGCCGAGATCCACCATGTGCTGCCAGTGGGACTCGGCAGGGTTGTTGCCC
Organism: Aeromonas sp. LsrichE-8G; assembly: GCF_022869435.1. NCBI lineage: Bacteria > Pseudomonadati > Pseudomonadota > Gammaproteobacteria > Aeromonadales > Aeromonadaceae > Aeromonas > Aeromonas sp. LsrichE-8G. The sequence goes on along the minus strand of NZ_JALIHH010000068.1, from coordinate 8,654 downwards.
ATCTGCTGGCCGACCAGCTCGGGTCTGGCGGGATGCACCACCACCCGACGATCTTCATCCAGCACGAACAGGTAGTTGTCCCCGTCAAAGCGCATGCTGTCGAGCATGGCCTTGGCCTGTGCCTTGGCCTGCTCCGGGGGGAGGGTGGCGGCCAGGGCCTGGATCCGGCTCATGGCCAGATCCAGCACCGCCTGCAGCCTGGCTTCCCGTTCACTCATCAGATTGCGGTGCAGGGCACTGGCCGAGATGAGCAGCAGTGCGATGAAGCCGACCAGGGCCAGTGAGAGCAGCAGCATCAGTTTGCGACTCACGGCAATATCACCGAGCTTGAACATAGTCTTATCCTTACTTTCCCATGCGGGTCTGATTGTGGCCGAACTACCGACCGGACCTGATTGTTGTTATTTTTAACATATCATTAACTTTCAATGGGTTGCGATGGAAAACAGCCAATTGAGCAGTTTGACAACCAGTATAGCCAGCAGACAGAAACCCTCGCTTTTGATAGCGTGATGGCGCGCATCCCGGCGCACAATTTGTCTGCTCCATTCGCAAGAAGTGTGAATGGGTTGGCATTTCACCAAAAAGGAGTGGGCGCCCCCGTGGTTGCCCCATAACAAGAGGGAAGTTATGAGTTCCATTGCCAGGAATTATCTCAACCAGCTCAATGCCGATTACCTGCAGGTGCACAGACGCAAGGAGGACCTGTTCTGGTCCACCTACATGGGCACCAGCGACGATCAGGCAGGCTTCACCGCGGCCGAACAGGCCTACAAGGCGTTCTGTGCCGATCCTGCCCGCCTGCCCGTGCTGCGGGAGATGCATGCCCAGGCCGAAGAGGCGGATCTCAGGCGTGGTCTGGGGGGCTGGATCGCCTTCTTCGAGTGCAACGTCATCGAAGATCCCGGTGCCTCCGCCCTGATGGACGAGCTGGTGGCCGCCGAGGCGGATCTCTTCGCCCGTCGCAAGGGGCTGAAGCTCACCTTGCTGGATGAGCAGGGCCGCCAGGTCCCCGGCAGCCTGCCCGCCGCCAGCACGGCGCTGGCCGCAAGTCGCGACGAGCCGGTGCGCCAGAGCGCGCTCGCCATGTTCCACACCCTGGAGCAGTGGGTGGTCGACAACGGCTATCTTGACATCGTCGCGCTGCGCAACCGCTTCGCCCGTGCCATGGGCTATCGCGACTACTTCGATTACAAGGTACACAAGAACGAGCAGATGAGCCCGGAGCAGCTGTTTGCCATTCTTGACGACTTCATCGCCCGCACCGATGCCCGCTTGCACCAGAGCCTGGCCGAGCTGAAAGCGGCCAAGGGGGAAGCAGCCCTGCTGCCCCACAACCTGCGCTACAGCGTGAGTGGTGACGTGACCCGCCAGCTCGACCCTTACGTGCCTTTCTCCCGGGCGCTGAAGGATTGGGTCGAGAGCTTCCGCCGGCTCGGCATCCAGTACCGCGGTGCCACCCTCACCCTGGATCTGCTGACCCGGGAGGGAAAATACGAGAACGGCTTCTGTCACGGCCCGGTGCCGAGCTTCTGGCAGGAAGGGGAGTGGGTGCCCGCGGTGGTCAACTTCACCAGTCTGGCCAATCCGGCCCAGGTGGGCAGCGGCTGGAGCGGGCTCAACACCCTGTTCCACGAGGGAGGCCACGCGGCGCACTTTGCCAACGTCACCGGCAACGCCCCCTGCTTCTCCCAGGAGTTTCCGCCCACCTCCATGGCCTATGCCGAGACCCAGTCCATGTTCTGCGACAGCCTGCTGGACGACGCGGACTGGCTCAAGCGCTACGCCAGAAACGCGGCGGGAGAACCCATCCCCGATGCGCTTATCCAGGCCATGATTGAAGCGCGTCAGCCATTTCGCGCCTTCAACGAGCGCCAGATCGCGCTGGTGGCCTACTTCGAGCGGGCTCTCTACGCCATGGCAGAGAGCGAGCGCACCCCGGCCGCCGTGCTGGCCCTGGCCCGCAAGTGGGAGCGCAAGATCCTGGGGGTGGAGAGCCCGCGCCCGCTGCTGGCCATCCCGCACCTTCTGAACCAGGAGTCGGCCTGCGCCTATCACGGCTATCTGCTGGCGCTGATGGCGGTGGAGCAGACCCGCGCCTACTTCTTGAAACGCGACGGCTACCTCACTGACAACCCGCGCATCGGACCGGATCTGGCCGCCCACTACTGGGGACCGGGCAACGGCATGACCCATGACGAGACGCTGCAGAGCCTCACCGGCGAGGGTTTCAGTGCGGTGCCGCTGGCAGAGGCGTGCAACCGGAGTGCCGCCGAGGCGTGGCAACAGGCACAGACGTGCATGGCGGCGGCGCGGCAGCGCCCACCGGCAGGGGAGGGGACGCCCCTCGACGCCCATATCCGGGTGGTGCACGGGGCCGAGCTTATCGCCGACAACAGCGAGTCCGAGGCGCGCATGCTGGCAGACTTCGAGGCCTGGATCCGGCGCCTTGAGACCGCCGAACCAGTGACCCAGGCCTGAGCCCGGTGTTGCACAGTCAAAAGAGCCCCATCAGGGGCTCTTTTCTTGTGCGTTGAGATGGCCTGACCCCATGGTGCCAGCCGGGGATTGGCGGGTGGACAGGCTCAAGTGTCACTGGCGGCGGCGCTGCCCGCTGGTTTTTCTCCCTGCGCCATCTTCCTGGCCTTGACGACCTGCGCTGAGGTGCCCGGTTGCAGGCAAGAGACGACGCCCAGCCCTTGGCAGGGCCTCTGCATGGCGGGTTGACGGCGATTTCCCCCCTGCTGGCCACAGATATGTTTCTCCCGATATATTGAGTATTCACGGCGATCCCATATCATGGCGCTCGCTCGCCACCAGAGAGTGGTGACATTCAGATGATTTGCTAACAAGAGAGCCCAGAAGGCTCGCAGAGGGATGGATAGTGAGAGCCGTATTGCTGTGTTTGCTGGGGCTGTGGCCCGCGTTGAGTTTTGCCACTCTGTCCGCCGATATGGTGGTGGTGAAGAAGTCGAGTTACAGCCTGACCCTGATGAAGGATGGCAAGGAAGTGAAGCGCTACTGGATTGCCCTGGGCCCGGCTCCCAAGGGACACAAGCAGCGTGAAGGGGATCAGCGTACCCCGGAAGGTCGCTATACCCTGGACTACAAGAAGAGCAACTCCGGTTTCTACAAGGCCATTCACATCAACTACCCGAATCTGGACGACATCAAGCGCGCCAACGAGCTGGGTGTGAACCCGGGCGGCATGATCATGATCCACGGCCAGCGCAACAGCCTGGGGGATCGCAGGGTGCAGCCGTCCAACTGGACCAATGGCTGCATCGCGGTGCTGAACCACGAGATGGACGAGATCTGGAACGCCATCGAGCCAGGCACTCCCATCATCATCGAGCCCTGATCCTGTCTGCCAACGCCCGCTCTCATGCGGGCGTTGCATTTGTCGCAGACCATGACGTGACACTGCCTCCTGCGCCGTGTTAGTTTTTCCGGTTCGCATTGGCTGTGACAAGGATGATCCCATGATGTCGGAAACCCGCCTCCCTGTGCCCGAGCGCACGGGGGCGCTCTGGTGGCGTGCCACCCTGGATATGCTCCCGCTCTCCATTTCCGTCATCCCCTGGGGAATACTGTGTGGCGCCCTGGCGCTTCAGGCGGGTATGAGCCCGCTCCAGGCACAGCTGATGTCGCTGCTGGTCTATGCGGGGGCGGCCCAGCTCTCGGCCACCACCTTGTTCGGGGCGGGGACGCCGCTGCTGCCCATCATGGGCTCCACCATGGTGATCACCTCCCAGCATCTGCTCTATGGCTTCACCTTCCGGCGCGACGTGCTGCCCCTCTCCCTGCGCTGGCGGGCCAGCCTCGCCTTCTTCCTGACCGACGAGATGTTTGCGGTGGCGCTGAAAGACAGGGAGCGCAGCGGCGCCTTCAATCCCGCCTATGCGCTCATCGCGGGCTTTGTCTTCTATCTGTTCTGGAACCTGGCGACCCTGCTCGGCATCGCCGCCGGCCAGTACATTGACGGGCTGGACAAGATGGGGCTGGATTTTGCCATCGCCGCCACCTTTATCGCCATGACGCTCCCCGCCATGAAGAACCTGCCCATGGTGGCGGCCACCCTGGTGAGCGGCGGGACGGCGCTCGTCACCAAGCCGCTGCTGGCGGAGATCCACATCATCGTCTCGGCCCTGGCCGGCATGGTGGTGGGCTATGTGCTGCACCGGATGAGGAGGTGATCATGGGCTGGCTGATGATAGGGCTGCTGGCTCTGATCACTTTCTTCAACCGTTTTGCCTTCTTCTCGCGGTTGACCCGCTATCAGCCGGGGGCCGAAATGGGGGCTTTCCTCAGCTTCTCGGCCCAGTCGGTGCTGACCGCCATCTGGCTGCCCATCGTCTTCAGCTATGAGCCCGGCCGCGGGCTGGACTGGGATCCGGACTACCTGGCCGCCACCCTGCTGGTGACGGTGTTGACCCTGCTGCGCCTGCCTACCCTGGTGGTGGTGGTCGTCGGCATGGGGGGCTTCTTCCTGCTGCGCTGGCTGGGGGGCGTGGCCCTGTTCTGGCCCTGGTGAAGGATGTGCCGTGATCCTGCATGGCGGATGTCTTGATGGGATATCCGCCCTGTTGGGAATGTCACTTCAAAAAAGGCCTCTCAAGTGTGAGGATTTTGGTTCCACCCGCCACGGAGTGAACCATGTCCTTCACCGAAACCTGCCAGCGCATCGTGCGCGACCCCCTGCTCTCACCGGCCCAGAAGAGCCACGTCCTGGCGCTCGCCGCCGAAAACGCGTTGCCTTACCCCGAGTTGCCTGCCGCCGTGCAGGATGCCATGGCACAAGGGGTGCTGTGCGACATGTTCGAGGGACACGCTCCCCACAAACCGCGCTATGTGCTGCCGGATTACGAGCGGTTTCTGCGCCAGGGCTCGGCCTGGCTGGAGCTGGCGCCACCCCTGGACTTCGACGAGGCCCTCGATGCCCTGCGCATCCTCTACCATCACGTGCCCTCCGTCACCGGCATGCCGGTCTGGCTGGGGCGCCTCGATCACCTGCTGCTGCCCTTCGTCGGCGAGCTGGATGACGAGACTCTCTACCGCAAGCTGAAAGGGTTTTGGATCTATCTGGACCGGGTGCTGCCGGACGCCTTCATGCACGTCAACATCGGCCCCGATGACAACAGGATCTGCCGCCTGATCCTGCGCATCGACAACGAGCTCAAGCAGGTGGCCCCCAACCTCACCTTCTTCCACGATCCGGAGCAGACTCCCGACGATCTGCTGCTGCTGGCGGTGAAGAATATCGCCGAGTGCAGCAAGCCGCACATCGCCAACTACCCGGTCCATCGCGATACCTTCGACCAGCGTGGTTTTGGCATTGTCAGCTGCTACAACTCCCTGCCGCAGGCCGGTGGTGCCAACACCCTGGTGCGCGTCTCCCTCAAGCGAGTCGCTGAGCAGGCACAGGGGATCGATGACTTCCTCGGCTGCCTGCTGCCCCACTACTGCCGCCTCACGTCCCAGCTGATCGCGGTGCGCGCCGCCTTCCTGCACGAGGAGTCCGGTTTCTTCGACAGCTTCCTGATCAAGGAGGGGCTGTTGGATGAGGATCGCTTCGTCCCCATGTTCGGCATCTACGGCATGGCGGAAGCGGTCAACATCCTGATGGATAAAGAGAATCTGCCGGGCCGCTACGGTCACGACGAAGAGGCGAACCAGCTTGGCTATCGCATCTCGGCCCAGCTTTCGGAATATGTCACTACGACGCCGCAGGCCCGTGCCTGGGGTGGGCACGCTCTGCTGCACTCACAGGGCGGCCTCAGCATCGATGTGGCGGTGACCCCGGGGGTACGCATTCCCTACGGGCAGGAGCCGGATCCGGCCAGCCATGTGCTGGCGCTGGCGCCGCACCACGGCTACTACCACTCGGGGATCAGCGAGATCCTGACTCTGGAGCCCACCATCCGCCAGAATCCGCAGGCGCTGCTGCAGCTCTGCAAGGGGGCGCTCGCCATCGGCATGCGCGAGTTCACCGCCAACGTGGCCGACAGCGATCTGGTTCGGGTGACCGGCTACATGATCCGCAAGAGCGACGTGGCCCGCTTCGCAGAGGAGGGCTCGCGGTTGCAGACCACCTGTCTTGGTGCCGAGGCGAGTGACGTGACCGCTATTCGCCAGCGGGCACCGCGAGTGGTGGCCAATGAGTCGACCATCAGCCAGTACTGAGCCGAGTCCGATGGATGAAGCTCTGCTGACGCGCAGCGCCCTGGTGAGCAGGGTGCTGCCTTTTTCCTGCGTAGACGGGCCGGGCAACCGGCTGGTCTTGTTTCTGCAAGGGTGCAACTTCCGCTGCCCCGGTTGTCACAATCCCCACACTATCGGGCTGTGCGACGATTGCGGCGACTGCCTTGCGGTCTGCCCGAGTGGCGCCCTCACCATGAGCGAGGGCAAGGTTCATTGGCAGGAGGCGCTCTGCACCGATTGCGACGCCTGTCTGGAGGCCTGCCCGCGCAGTGCCAACCCCAAGACGCACCAGATGTCGGTGGCAGAGGTGCTGGCCCTGCTGCGTCGCTATGGCCCGCTGCTCACCGGCGTCACCGTCTCTGGCGGGGAGGCTACCACCCAGTTGCCCTTCGTGATCGCCCTGTTCACGGCCATCAAGGCTGCGCCGGATCTGGCCCGTCTCACCTGCCTGCTCGACAGCAACGGATCCCTGGGGGAAACGGGTTGGCAGCGGCTGCTGCCGGTGCTGGACGGCGCCATGATAGACCTCAAGGGGTGGCGCGAGCCTGTGCATCTGGCCCTGACCGGGCGGGGCCGCGAGCGGGTGCTGGCGTCGCTGCAACTGCTGGCGCGGGCGGGCAAGCTGGCGGAGGTGCGGCTGTTGCTGGTGCCGGGGCGGAGCGATTTTCTCGATGCCACCGGCGCGCTGCAGGAGGCGTTGACGACCTTCTTGCTGTCGCTGGGACCCGTACCCATCCGCCTCAACGGTTTTCGCCACCACGGGGTGCGAGGGGAGGCGCTGTCATGGCCAGAAGCCGGGTCGGCTGACCTGATGGTGCTGTCCAACGCATTGAAGGACAAGGGGTTTGGGGCCGTGATGCTGCCTGCGATCTGAGCTCTGTGGCACGTCGGGATGCTGAGACCCGATATGACGCAACTGTGAACTCTGTCTATAGGGGCTGTCCGAGGGGACGGCTAGAATGGGTAAACCGTCCATCACCAACAGATACCCATGAGTGAATCCAACGCCCTTTATCGAGTGCAGTTCATTTGTCACAGCGAGCGTTACGAAGTCTATGTAAGAGAGGTGAATCAGGGCCAGCTGTTCGGCTTCATCGAGATCGCCCACTTCGTGTGGGACACCCACACGGCGCTCATCGTCGACCCCAGCCACGAGAAGCTGAAGAGCGAATTTGCCGACGTCACCCGCACCCTTATTCCCATGCACCACGTGCTGCGGGTCGATCAGGTGCGCAAGCAGGGGGCCGCCCGCATCACCGAACTGGGCAACAACGTCACCTCTTTCCCAGGCCCCATCTACACCAAGAAACCCTGATTCCTGCCACCAGGCATCATTTTGGGGAGTCCAGCTCCCGGGCCAGTTGCAGGATGCGCTGACGGAACCAGCGCAGGGCGGGATCTTCCCCCAGGGGGCCATACCATACCAGGCTGTGGGTCACGGCGCCGTAATCGAAGGGGACAGGGCGGCTCACCAGCCCCTGGGTACAAGCCCGGGTAGCCCAGCCCTTCACGGCCGTGAGAATGAGATCGCTCTGGCGCAGCAGGGCGGCGGCGCTGCCAAAATCCGGCAGGGTGGCCCCCAGTCTGCGCCGTACCTGGCGCTGGGCCAGACTCTGCTCGAAGAAGGGATCGGCCAGCTCCTGATCGCGAATGGCGATGTGGCGCCAGCTCAGGTAGGCATCGAGATCCCAGGGCCGCGTCAACGCCGGATGAGCCGCGCGCATCAGGCAGACCAGCTTGTCCTCCCGCAAGGTTTCCCAGACGAGGCCGGGCTGATTGACCCCGGGCTGGCTCTGATCGTGGGGCAGGATCACGAAATCGAGCTTGCCCGCCGCCAGAGCAGCCAGTCCCTGCTCGTCCTTGTTACGCACGACTGGCATCAGCCCCGGCACTTCCTGCATCAACTGACCCAGTACGGCCCCCATGGGCCAGATCATGCTGCTCTCTCGCATCGCCAGGTTCAGCTCCCCCTGCCAGTTGGCAGGGGAAAATCCTTCCTGGCTGGTGAGGCCGTTGAGCTCCCCCAGCAGGCGGCGCAGCGTCGGGCCGAGGCGTTCGGCAAACGGGGTCAGCAGCAACTGATTGCCCTGGCGGTAGAGCAGTTGATCCCCCAGCAGTTCGCGCAACTGGTTGAGGGTCTTGCTGACGGTGGAGGGGGTGGTGCAGAGGCGCTCGGCGCTGCGGGTCACGCTGCGGGTGTCGAGCAGCAGATGCAGGGTCACCAGATGGCGACCGCCGAGGCGGGAGAGGGCAATGAGATCCATCACGGTTCCACGGGCAAGGGGACAAATGAAAAGCCCCGCCTGAGCGCAATGCTGTTCACTTAAGCGGAGCCGCATTGCGATTTACCGGAAAACGGGTCTTTGATATCTTCACCGCCCTGGGTCTCGATGGCCTGGGGCGTTTTTCTATGAACATGACGCCTATGCAGCCCCGCAACTCCGCCAACCTCC